>CAZYLX010000956.1:0-1775 GCA_964648595.1 uncultured Acidimicrobiaceae bacterium | reverse complement strand
TTTTAATGTTATCTAAATAGTGTAACTCTTGTGAAAATTGATGACGCCTCAGAAAGAATAATCACTTCAACGGCACAGGTTAACGGAGCTTCTCGACTTCGCGGTAGCGGAGGAGATGATCGATGATCGGATGTTCCCCAGACAGCTTCTCCAACGTGGCTTGATCGGTCGAGTACCCGCTCTTGTTCTTCTTGCCAGGGGTCAGGCCAAGGTCCTCGAACAGGATCTCGCGCAGCACCTTGGTCGAGTTGACGTTGAACTCGCGGCCGGCGTCTTCCTGGATCTGCTTCGACAGCATGTCGGCCTCAGCCGTCATGTCTCGATTGAGTGTCTCGAGCTCCTCACGATCGATGCCAATGCCGGCGTGCTCCATACGGGCCAGGACCCGTACGAGCGGAACCTCGACGTTGGTGAAGAGCTCGATGACCTCCTCTTCGACGATCTGATCGATCAACGTCGGTGCGACATGAGCGATGGCGAGAGCCTCGATCGCCGCGCGATCAGCGGGCGACACCGATTGCTCCCCGAAATCGAGCTGGCCCTCCGGCGGACCGTCTTCGGCGGGCATTCGCCAGCTCGTACGCTCGACAAGCAGCTCTTCGAGCGGGTAGGTCCGACCACCCGGATCGAGAAGATAGGCGGCCAGCGATGTGTCGGCCATGAGGCTTTGACCAACCTCGGCACCGCTGATCAGCGCCCGCAGAAGAGGTTTCGCGTCGTGGGCCCAGAACCCGCGTGGACCGTCATCGATGGTCATGTCGACCGACGACGCGAGCATCTCGGCCACCGGCGCCGGCAGGTCTGGGAACGGAGCCCAGCCCACCTCACCGGCCTCCACATCGACCACGATCGCCACGCCTGTCAGCACGTCGCCATCGAATCCCGGGGCGAGGGCTACGGGTCGGCCCGCCGTCAAGACGCTTCGCCACTGGTCGTCATCGACGGGAACGACCTTCGCTACGAGTTCGCTGCCGTCGTCGGCAGCGACTTCTTCTGGTCCGTCGTAGTTGGCCCCGACGGCAAACGATGCTTCAAGCCGCTCATAGAGCGTTCGGAACTCGAGGAAATCGAACAACTTCTTGGTCTCGGCGACGTCGTAGGGCTCGGGATCCATCAGATCGTCGATCTCGACGCCAACTGGAGCGTCACGAACCAGCAACATCATCTCGACGTTGAGACGAGCGAGGGCTTCATTCTCCGCAAGGTTCTGGCGGAGTTTCGGTGTCTGGTCGTCGACGTTGGCGTAGATGCCGTCGATTCCGCCGTACTTGTTGATCAGCTTCGCGGCCGTCTTCTCGCCAACGCCGGGAATGCCGGGCAGATTGTCAGAATTGTCGCCACGCAACGCGGCGTACTCGACGTAGTCGCTGGGCTTGACGCCTGTCCGCTCGAGTATCCCAGCCTCGTCGTAGAGGGCGTAGTCGCTGACACCGCGTTTGTTGTAGACGACCTTGATATGGGGATCTTCGACGAGTTGGTAGCTGTCGCGATCACCGGTCACGATCAAGACGTCGAGGGACCGAGCAGCACCCTGTGTCGCCAATGTCGCGATGATGTCGTCGGCTTCATAGCCGGGCAGATCAACCAACGGCAGCCGGAGCGTCTCGACCACCTGGCGGACGATGCCCATCTGTTCGCGCAGAATGTCCGGCGCTTTCTCACGGTTCGCTTTGTAGGTCTCGATCCGCTTGTGACGAAATGTTGGCTGCGGCAAATCGAAAGTGACGGCAATGCCATCCGGCTGATGATCTCGCACCAGGTTGATGAGCATCGAC
>CAZYLX010000955.1:0-1777 GCA_964648595.1 uncultured Acidimicrobiaceae bacterium | reverse complement strand
CGATGACGCTGCCGGCAGTGAGCTGGCTGGAGTACTCGCAGCCGTCGACGTGATCGACGCGATCCGTTTGGTCCGAGCGTTCACCACCTACTTCCACCTCGCCAACGTCACCGAGCAGGTCCACCGCATCGATGACCTGAATCTGAAGAAGGCGGGGGAGGGTCGTTTCACCGACACGGTCGCACGCCTCCTCGAGCGAGGCTTCACGGCGACCGACATCGAAGCGGCGATGGAAAAAGTCGCAATGATCCCTGTGTTCACCGCGCATCCGACCGAGGCGTCCCGCCGGTCGATGCTCGACAAGCTCACCGAGATCTCGAACCTCGTGGATGAACGCAACAACTCGACCACAGCAGAAGTCCGCAGAATCGATCGTCGAGTCGATGAGCTGCTCGAGGCGATGTGGCAGACCGACGAGATCCGCCGGGAGAAGCCGCGCCCAATCGACGAGGCCCGCACGACGCTCTACTACGTGGATCAGATGGCGCGCCACGGGCTGCCAGAGCTCTGGGATGACATCTCGATGACCCTCGAGTCCATCGGGATCGAGCCGAACCCTGAGCTTGCGCCGATCACGTTCGGAAGCTGGGTCGGCGGCGATCGAGACGGCAATCCGAACGTCACGCCGGCGACGACCGTCGAAGTCGTCGGCTTGCACCGTTCCCGGGCCCTACGCATCCTGAGCGAGGAGCTCGAAGGTCTTCGGGCCGAACTCAGCAGTTCGGAGCTGATTCGGCCGGTGAGCGCCGAACTCGCAGCAGCCGTCGAGGCGGACCGAGCGGTCTACCCCGACGTGTTCTCTCGCATCGGTCGGATCAACGATGGCGAGGGCTATCGCTTGCGGCTCGGCGTGATGATCGATCGACTCGTCCAGGCGCAGCGAACCCCGCAGGGGGCCAACCGCTATCGCCGACCAGAAGAACTCGCCGACGATCTCGCTGTCATCGATCGCTCGTTGCGTGAGAATGGCGGAGCCCTCCTCGCCTCGGGGCGTGTCGCCCGCGTACGACGACTCGTCGCTGCACTCGGTTTCCACCTCGCCAAGCTCGACGTCCGCCAACACGCGCGTCTCCACCACGAGTCGCTGGGCAAGTTGTTTGCGCAAACCGGCACTGCCTACCCCGAAGATCGCACCGGCCGCATCGCCCTGCTGAGTGCCGAGCTCACGTCTCGGCGGCCGCTTGCACCCCCCGGCACACCGGTCGACGACAGCGACGCTCTCGCCCTCTTCCGCGTGCTACGAGAACTCCTCGATGAACACGGCGACGAACTCATCCAGAGCTACATCGTCTCGATGACCGTCGGGGTCGATGACGTTCTCGCCCCCGTCCTGCTTGCTCGCGAGGTCGGCCTGATCGACCTGTCGGCCGGAGTCGCCCGGCTCGGATTCGTTCCCCTGTTCGAGACCATCGACGATCTGCGCTCAATGGAAGCCACTCTCGACCGACTGCTCACCATCCCGGCGTACCGGCGAATCGTCGAACTTCGAGGTGGCATGCAGGAAGTCATGGTCGGGTATTCCGATTCCAACAAGGACGGAGGCATCGCCACCAGCCAGTGGGAGATTCACAAAGCGCTCCGTGTCGTTCGCGAGGTCGCTGCTCGCCACGGAGTTCGGATCCGAGTTTTCCATGGGCGGGGTGGCACCGTTGGCCGCGGCGGAGGCCCGACCAATGAGTCGATCCTGGCCCAACCGTCCGGGGTCATCGACGGTGAACTCAAGATCACCGAGCAGGGTGAGGTCATCGCCGACAAGTACGGTCAGCCCGACATCGCG
>CAZYLX010000954.1:0-1778 GCA_964648595.1 uncultured Acidimicrobiaceae bacterium | reverse complement strand
GGCACTGTTGCGTTGTTCGATCATGGGAGGCGTTGGTGGTGAACAACGGCTGACTGGCGAGTCAGATTGTTTCGGTGAGTTCTTCGAATGCGGTCCGTATTCGAAGGTGCGGGTGTGCGGTTCCGGTTCCGAGTTCGTAGTGGCCGCGCCGTAGGTTCTGGATGAAGGCGTGACCTCGTATCACCACCGAGGCGGTGGGGTCGGTCTTGAGACCTCGCATGGGTCTGAGTCGGGCTTTGAGTCGGCCGTGGTCGCACTCGGCCCGGTTGTTGGCGTATTGGTCGGTGTTGTGAAATGCGTCAGGGATCAGTTCTTCGATGACGGTCTCGAGTGCCTGTGCGAGATCGGTGATGACCTCGTCTGGTTCGCCGTGCGCATCGAGCGCCCTGCGGAAGAATGTGCGGGCTGCCGCGATGTTGCGTCGTGGGGAGACGAATACGTCGATGACCTGACCATGCTCATCGACGGCGCGGTAGATGTAGCGCCATCGGCCAGCGACCTTCACGTAGGTCTCATCAACAAACCAGCGACCACCGACCGGGCGTCGGCAGGGTCGAGCGGCATCGATGAGTAGGGGAGTGAAGCGTTGGACCCAACGGTGAATGGTGACGTGATCGACCTCGATGCCACGCTCGACCAGCAGTTCTTCGACGTCGCGGAATGACAGTCCGTATCGGAGGTACCAACGGACGGCCAGCATGATGACCTCGGGCGGGAACCGGTAACCAGTGAAGGCGGAGCGATCCACAGGTGGTGGTTGATTCTGGCGATGGCTCAGTCCGACACCCTCGCCCGGCGCCGAGCCGATCCCTTAACGCAACAGTGCCGTTCGACGAGGTCACGAATCTCGGTTGCTGTCATGGCCTGGTTCGGGACCGGTTGCGCTTCCATCCCAATGTGCTACATTGAAGCACATGCCTGAAGTTGGAATTCGTGCCCTGAAGCAGAATGCGTCGGCGGTGGTGGCCGAGGCTGCGGCAGGTGAGACAGTGACCATCACTGATCGGGGCCGCCCTGTCGCCCGGATGACATCGATCCCGAGATCACGTCTGCGGGCTCTTATCGACGAGGGCCGCGCTCGGCCCGCCCGGTGCCGACTCCGTGATCTTCCGGTTCCTGAGCCCGGGCCGGATCTGTCTCGAGCACTCATGGAGATGCGGGACGACGAGCGATACTGAGGTGGCTTTCTACATAGACACCTCGGCATTGGTGAAGCTCGTGGTCGCCGAAGCCGAAACCACCGCGCTTCGGTCCTGGTTGACGGACGTGGATCGAGATCTTGTCTCGTGCGATCTTGTCAGGACCGAGTTGATGCGAGCCGTGCGCAGAATTGTTCCCGATCGAGCCCTCCAGGCGCGTGCTGTGCTGGACTCGGTCACCCTCGTTGAGGTCGGACCGAGTGTGTTTGAGGAGGCGGGTCGTCTTGATCCCTCTTTGTTGAGGTCCCTTGACGCGATCCATCTTGCGTCGGCGTTGGATCTGGGCGACGACCTTGAGGGTTTGGTCACCTATGACGACCGTCTGGCCGAGGCAGCGGAAGCGAACGGAGTCGCAGCCGTCTCTCCAAGGTGACTGCGGTTGCCGAGCTCATCCGTCCTGTATCTTCAACGGATTCCTAGGCGGCGAGGCTGATCCAGGGAGTCTCCGCCTGTGGAGTTAGGGTACGACTCGCCCCTCCGACACTCGAAAATCCCTGCTATCAAGCGGGGGTTTTCTTCGTTTTGTGTCGTACTCGGCGGTCTCTGCGGCAGTCATCGGCTCGGGGTGGTCGTGGAGGC
>CAZYLX010000953.1:0-1780 GCA_964648595.1 uncultured Acidimicrobiaceae bacterium | reverse complement strand
TTGTCGTCGACCCGCTTCCCAAGGGTTCTCCTATAGTCCTCGCCAGTGTCTTCCTATCGAGCGGAACGATTCGAGGAGTTCACCGATCCGGTGGATGGCACACGCTGGCGAATCGACGTGGCCTTCACTGATTCGAACTGGCAATGCCTGTGGGGCAACGGATGCCAGGGCATTCTCGATGCGCCGGCGCCCGAACTGGCGCAAGGATGCTGCAGCGAGGGCGCTCACCTGCTCGGCGAGGACGAGGCGATGCGGATCGAAGCGCTTGGTCTCATGCTCGATCCAGCCCGATTCGAGAACCATGCGGAGGCTGCGGCAAATGGTGTCGTGCGAGATTCGCCGACCAACCCCGATGGTGGTCGAGCGACCCGGGTCGTCAACGACGCATGCATCTTCCACAATCGTCCCGGCTTCAGTGGGGGCGAAGGCTGCGCTTTGTATCTCGCGGCGCTTGACGAGGACGAGTCGCCTATGGACTGGCGTCCCACCATCTGCTGGCAAGTGCCGATCCGCGTTGACAACAATGACGATGGCGCGAAGACGCTACGACGATGGCGGCGGTCTGACTGGGGCGAGGATGCGGACGGGCTTGCATGGTGCTGCACCGAGCACTCCCATCCCGAGGGCCTTCCTTCGGCGTACGTCGGCGAGGTACCCGTAGCGGTCAGTTTGCGTTCTGAGATCAGCGGCATCGTCGGCCCTGAAATAGCACAAGCGCTCCATGATCGGACAAATTCCGAGACCAGCTGATGTCGAAGCGGTTGTTGATAGCTCGGTGCGGCTGTCGCTGAGTTGGACAAACCCGGCCAGCTAGCCAACTCTGCGGCCCGACCTAGAGCGCGATGGCGTAGGCCCGCGCCGCAGTGCCGACGAAGAGCTCGTCTTGTTCTGCCTCCGAGTACGGGGTGGCGAGAATCTGAAACGCGTTCCATAACACCGCGTATGGCAGCGTCTGGCGGTCGACGGGGAAGTTCGATTCGAACATGCAACGGCTCGGCCCGAATGTGTCAATGGCGAAATGCACCATGTCGTTCCAGTAGGTCGCGACCTCTTCGGAGGAAGGCGGCGCAGCTCGCTCCGACCAAGGCGTACCGAAGTAGTGCTCCATCCCGAGCCCGCCGACCTTGAGTACAACGTTGTCGCAGGTCGCCACATCGGCAATTCCGCTGCGCCACACTTCGGCCATCTCGGCGCGGGCGGTGGCGTGAGGACCGATCCCCAGCGGACCACCGAGGTGGTCGAGCACGATGGTGCACTCGGGGACTTCCCTCGCCAAGTCCGCCAGCTCTGCGATCTGATCGAAGTACAACCATGCATCGAAGCTGAACCCCATCTCGCTGAGCTTCGAGACACCCGCTCGGAACGTGGGGTCTGCCAACAGATGTTGGCTCGGGTCGTGGTGCCCGTTCTTCAGGCCGTGATGGGGGCTCCAGTTGGTGCCGTGTCGGACCCCTCGGAACAAGCCCTGGCCGGCGTGCTCGTGGGCCGCCAGCACGTCTTCTACGGCTGAGCCAAGAGACAGATCGGCATGGCCAACGATCGCACCGATGTGCACACCGCCGAGTCGTTTGGCCTCGCTCGCCTGTTGGGCGACAAACCTGGTCTCACCAACCGGGGCCAACTCGGTCGTCGACGTCTGGTCGTATGCAGAACTGCACTCGACGAAGACGGTGTGGGTGACGTTGTGCGAGGCTGTGGCATCGGCCGTCAGCTCCGCTGCGAGATAGGTGCTGCCCTTCCGGTCCCACAGATGATGATGGGGGTCGATGATCGGGCGATC
>CAZYLX010000952.1:0-1782 GCA_964648595.1 uncultured Acidimicrobiaceae bacterium | reverse complement strand
CATGAACTCGAGGAATGCCGGGAGAACCTGGTCCATGCTCGGAGCACGCATCACGAGTGAGTCGGTGATGCCGGTCAGCACCGTGATGTTCGGAGGAATGGCGCAACCAGGGTTCACCATCGTCTGGAACGTGCCGATCACCTCTCCGGCCCGAACCTTGACGGCGCCGATCTCGGTGATGAAGCAGGTCTCGGAGTTGCCGCCGGTTGTCTCGACGTCGAAGATACAGAAGGTGACGTCGTGCAGCGGGCTGCCGAGGTCGTCGAAGGAACGCTGGGAGGATCGCACCCACACATTCGACATCGAACATGTGTTCGCCGTCAAGTGTTCTCGGCAAGACTGAAGTTTTGCCCGTCGAGGTCGATGGGTGGAGAGACGACTTGACCCGCCTGATCTGATGCAAGCGGGACATCTGCGAGAGGAACAGATTCACCATGGGTGATGAGATGCTGGCCAGCGTGTGTGAGCTCGCTTTCGACGTGGCGAAAGAGGGCGGCGCTCCTTCGGCAATGAAGAACTATCTCTACCTTGCTCAGCGGCCCCCGCGCGCCTACTCGGTTGCGCAGCGAGCGCTCGAAGAAGATGAGACTTTCCGTTCGCGGGTTGCGGAGCGTGCGACCCCAGAAAGCGTTGGCGAGGCCGGCTACCTGTGGCTCCAGCGGCCATCAGGTTGGGAGCACCGACTCTCCGAGATCTCCCCGTCGGGAGCTCCGGTTGCGCCGACGCCGCTCGCCGAACGTCCGCCGATGCCAGAACCTCCGGTGACCGCGTCGCCGGCTCCCGCTCCTCAGGCTCCCGCTCCGGCGCCAACCGTCAGCTCGATCGAGGATGAACTGTCGAGCTTGCGCGGTCTGGTCGACCGGCTGGCCGACGAACGCCAGAATGTGCGGTCGTCGGTCTCGGATCTGGAGGAGGAGCTGGAGACTCGCCGAGCCGAAAACTTCGAGATGTCGACGCGGCTCAGCGCGCTCCGTACCGAACTGGTGACGGTTCATGACACAGAGACGAGTGTCGTCGCTGCTCGCGACGCAGCGTTCGCCCGCATCGAAGAACTCGAGGCAGATGTCGCGGCACTGACCGCAGATCTCGAGCGAGCACAGACCGAGGCAGCTGGCTCGGGTGCCGAGCGTGATGCAGCAATGACCGACCTCGCTTCGGCCACCGTCGAACGCGATGAGCTCTCGGCCACCGTG
Source organism: uncultured Acidimicrobiaceae bacterium (assembly GCA_964648595.1). Taxonomy (GTDB): domain Bacteria; phylum Actinomycetota; class Acidimicrobiia; order Acidimicrobiales; family SZUA-35; genus SZUA-35. The sequence continues at coordinate 589 of CAZYLX010000952.1, read as the reverse complement.
GCGTCCTTGCAGGCGGACCTTGAGGCATCGGACGCTCAGATCGTCGAGCTCGCCGTGAGCGTCGACCGCCTGACGGCCACGAAGACCGAGTTCGAGGAAACGGCCGAACAACTCACTTCGGACAACACCGAGTTGGCTGGTCGCCTTGTCGTTGCCGAGCAGGCTCGGGTCGATCTCGAGGCCCAGCTCGAAGAGGTCAGCGGAAAATGGCAGGCCTCGGCTCGCCAACTCGCGGTGTATTCAGACGTGAACGATCAACTCGACGCAACGGTCGGAGAGCGAGATGCACTCCGCGAACACCTCGCTCGAGCCACTGATGGCATCGCGCAGCTGCGTGCGATCGTCGGGACCCAGCACGATCAATTGTCCGACGAACTCGCCGATCTCGAACAGGTGGTCGCCGATGGCCCCGAAGCGCAGGCTGAGAGGTCGGCGCCTGTCGTCGACGCCGATGCTGAGGTCGTCCCTGCGGTCGACGACCCGTTCGAGGCCGATGGGTTTCCCATGGTCGACGATCCGTTCGACACCGATGCATCGTCTGAGACCGAAGAGCCGTTCGCCGCTGAAGAGCCGTTCAGTACCGACGACT
>CAZYLX010000951.1:0-1782 GCA_964648595.1 uncultured Acidimicrobiaceae bacterium | reverse complement strand
GCGTGGCCGGTTCGAGCGGCTTGTCGTGAATCTCCTTGAACTCGACCGACTCGTTCTTCGAGCGCTGGCGGCGCACCGACTCGAACGCGTTGTGGAGCAAGTCGAAACCGACGGGACGATCGCCGTCGGCGAACTCCCAATCCCACACCTGGGAGATGCCGCCAGATGTTGACGTGTTCCATGGCGTGAGGTCGCCGTGCCACGTCCCGAGCTCGATCGACGTGTCGGCGTAGACGTCGACGAGTCGGTCGATGTCGACCAGTTCGCCGGCGCGACTCGTTCGAAGGGCGTCGAGGTAGGGAAGTTCGCCGAAGAGAACCTTCGTCGTGCCGAGTGAGCGAGCGAGCCGGGTGATCGTGAGCGGCGAGAGCCTCGCGGGCCCACCAGACTTCGGCGACGTCACCAACGGTGACGTGACCACGACCAGCCGCTGTCCGACCTCGATTCTGGCGAGGACACGAGGAATCTCGATGTCGGAGGGGAGCCTCCCGTCGAGCCGATCGAGCCAGTTGGCTTCGTTCTCGACGAGTGATGTTGTGAACGGGGACCAGCCAACCTTGGCGAAACCGATGGTCGACCCGTCAGTTCTGAGGAGTTGGAGGACCGGTTTGCGGTTCCGACGTCTCGGGCCGAGCGTGACAGCAACCTGGAGATCCTGCTCTTCAAGAACATCTGCGATGTGTTCGACGATCGCGAACGGTCCAATCGGTGTCCGATCGCCAGGGGCGTATTGCAGCATCCCCAAGCGGGCCGACAGCAGGCCACCGCTGGTTTTCACTCGCTCGAGCCTCGTCCGGCCGTCGTGGTAGCGGCGTAGGGCGGCCGCGCTTGCCTTCCGGCTGCCCAGGGGAAGGAAGAGCTCAGGCCGATCAGCCGAGGGTCTGGCCAGCACGTCGTGAGGAGCGCCGGCACCGGGACCACCCAAGGCGTCGAGGAGCCACAGGTAGTCCTCGTTCTCGAGATGGTGGTGGCCCATGGAGCTCTCGTTGCGGTGGTTGGGTGCCGAGTTGTTGTGCTTGCCTCAACGTTCTACATCGGAGCGGCGCGCGAACACACTGAGGCGAGCTTCCGATGAATAGGCAGGATGGCCCTTCGAGCGCTGGGCACATTTTCCGCGACCAATTGGCGGGCCATCCGTCTACTGTTTGTTAGGTGAGCGTTGGGATGGTTCTGACGCTCCAACGGGAGTTCGTACACGTGCTCCCGTCCATCACGTGGCCGGGGCTCATTGGGCAACGGGCAGGTAGGGAAGGCGCGAGGGTTGATCACTGACGTAGGAGCGGCGAAGCAGGATTGCCGCTTCGGCGCGTCCTCGCACGCAGACGCCAACGAACGGCGCCGGGTTCTTTTCGTTTCCTCAGCGGGCGGTCACTTGTCCCAGCTGCTGCAGCTCGAGCCGTGGTGGCGTCACCACGAGCGTCGATGGGTGACGTTCGACCTGCCGGATGCGAGATCGAAGTTGGAGGGCGAGGAGCTCGTGCCCGCGCACCACCCAACAACGCGCAATCTGTTCAACATGGCAAGAAACTACCGCCTGGCCCGCAGGCAGCTTGATGAGTGGAAGCCTGATGTGGTGATTTCGAACGGCGCAGGCGCGGCCGTGCCGTTCTTCATCGAAGCGAAGCGACGGAAGATCCCGACGGTGTATCTCGAGGTCTACGACCGCATTGATTCCCAGACGCTGACTGGTCGCATGGTGCACCGGTTCACGACAGAATTCTGTGTGCAGTGGCCAGAGCAACAGGCGCTGTACGAGAACAGCACCTTGGTCGGACCCCTGTA
>CAZYLX010000950.1:0-1785 GCA_964648595.1 uncultured Acidimicrobiaceae bacterium | reverse complement strand
CCGAAGGCGATGGAAGCGGAGCCAGGCACCGTGCCCGCGTGACTTCAACACGGTACGCCGCTTCAGCAGCACCAGCCCGCGTTTCCGGCTTGGCGCGTCAGACGCGCCACCGCAATTCGTTCGACGAATTGCTAGCTCCAGGCGAGGGTGGTCCCGTCTTCAAAACCATCGGCAAAGAGCCCGGCTGTGACCTCTGGAACGTGCATCACGATGCAGTGGATCGCTCCCGCGGAACCAATGATGCTCGTACAGTCCACCGGGATGATGGTCTTGCCCGGAAACGCCGCCTCGAAGACGGCCACCGCCTGGGCGTTTTCGGTGGCGTAGCCCGAGAACTCGGGGATGAAGACGATGTCGTTGAAGATGACGGCGTTTGTGTAGGTGTAGTGGGTCCCGCCCGGGTTCCAACCCGGGGTGCGGTGAATCGTGTAGCCGCGATTGGTCAGTTCGGTGACCCAGGTCTCGGTGACGGTATTGGCGGCGGTCCCGTCTGCGTATTCACCGATGATGACTTCACGATCAGCGACGGGCAGCATCCACATGTCGATGTGTTGGGTCGAGTCGAACCACGACGGGAGCGGGTCAGTGATTGTCACGTCGAGGCCCTGGTAGTCGAGATAACGCTGCTCGATCTCTGCCGGAGTGAGGGGGGGGTTTTCGTTGACGATGAGCTCGGACATGTAGGCATCGTCGTCTTCGTAGAGATGGAAGTTCCCGCCGCCGTGGTAGAGACCGATGTCGTAGGACGGTTCCCCCCAGAGCGCAGCGAGATGATCGGGAATCTGATTGTCCAGGGGGCGATTCCGGTTGTAGGTGTGATCAACGATGGCCCGGCTCCCATCTTCGGAGATGAAGCGTGGGCCGTAGTCGCGAATCCACACCGAGTTGGTGTTGGCGATGATGAACTCGACCTGACTCATATCTGCGCCCGCGTTCGTCAATGTCGTCACGGCGCTGTTGTAGTAGCCCGAGGAAACCACAACGTAGACGATGCCATCGGGATCGCCGGTTGTGATCGGTACCGTCATCGCGGTCAGAATGCTGTTGAAGTCCTCCCAGCGAATCAGGAGGCCATCGTTGTGGGCGTACTCGGGCGGGCAGTCGACGAGACCCGTCGGCGGCGACAGCAGGACTTCCGGCAGTTCGATGGGCGGCATGGCGAGTTCCTCGGCAGTCGCATACCGTGGCAACGGAGGATTCGGGTTGTCATCGACGATGGCCTCAAGGACTTCGCGGGGCACGATGACCATCTCCTCCGCGACCACCGGGAAGGCGAGAACCACGAGCAGAACCAGCAGCAGCAACGGTCGTTTCATCGCGCCTCCATTGGGATCGGAGCGTAGCACGGCGGTTGTGGCGACGATGTGAGGCATTCTAGGCTGAACCGCAAAGGCGCAAAGACATCGCAGGGCATCACACCGACTGATCTGGTAGCCATCGAATTGTAGCGCCGACGTCTCGTCGGCGATGGTAGCGACAACAAGACCCCAAAACGCCCACGAGACGTGGGCGCTACAACATCGCAAGCGAGACTGAACCCAATCGACTCCATGCGGGCGAGACGCCCGCTGGCGAGCGTCGATCACCGATCACTCTCGGGCAGGCTTCCCGGGGCCTCGGCCTTCTGGACCGCCTTTGGCGTCCCAGCGTCGCACCATCGGCGTGATCGCGCGGGGGATGATTGGAGGGCTGCGACCACACCGATGGCGCGAGCGGCGGCCTCCTTCCGAGCCGGAACAGATGCACCGGACCATCCAGCCGCGAGGGTTGTCCGGCATGACATTG
>CAZYLX010000949.1:0-1786 GCA_964648595.1 uncultured Acidimicrobiaceae bacterium | reverse complement strand
GCGTCGGTCCGGTCGGGGCTGGCGATGATCGCAGCCGACTGACGAGCAACTCCGGACGGGTTCCATGCCCGGGCGATCGACGCCCGGGTCCGTTCGAGGTGGACGTCGGCCCGCCATGCAGAACCAACCCACCAGGAGTACTGCTCCGTGAGGGTCTCGGGGGCCTCTTCCTTTGTTGGTGGCTTCGCCCGTGCCATCTTGCGAAGGACCTTGCGGTCGATCCTGCCGTTCTTGCGATCGCCGGTGTTCGACATCACCGAACACAGTGATCGAACCATCTGCGGGTACTCGATCGCCATCGTCTGGGCGATCATGCCGCCCATCGACATGCCGACGACGTGGGCCGACTCGATTCCGAGTGCAGCCAGCACCCCTGCGGCGTCGGCTGCCATGTCGGTGAGGTGGTAGCCGACCTCGAGCGTCTTTCGCTTCGACAGCACCGCTGCCGCGATCTGCATTTTCGAGGGGGGCTCCCAGTCATCGCTGTCGCTCAACCCGATGTCTCGATTGTCGAAACGGATCACTCGGAAGCCGGCCTCGACCAGACCATCGACAAACTCGCCTGGCCAATCGATGAGTTGGCCACCGAGGCCCATCACGAGGAGAAGCGGCTCACCCTCACCGCTCTCTTCGACCCAGATCTTGCGGCCATTGCTGTCGACGTGTGCCATGTGATCCAAGGGTAGCGATCGATGTCGGCTGCGCCAGCCGTCTATCGTTGAACGATGCTGATGCGGCGCCTCATGAATGCTTTGTTGGGTTCGCCCTTCGGTGTGCTCGTGGCGCTCCTCCTCCTGATGTGGACGATCGAGATCGCCGACACCATCGTGTTCGACAACTGGTTCCAGGGTGGCGGCATCCACCCTCGTCGCCTCGACGGCCTCGACGGCATCGTGTGGGCCCCGCTCCTCCATGGCGGCTGGGGCCATATCGCCTCCAATACGGTGCCGTGGGTGGCCCTCGGCGGCCTCGTCGCGGTCCGCGGGTGGCACCACTGGCTCACCGTCACGACCGTCACGCTGATCGTCGGCGGATTCGCCACCTGGGCATTGGCCGGCGGACAGAACCACATCGGAGCCAGCGGTCTGATCTTCGGCTACTTCGGCGCTCTGATCGGCGCCGCATTCTTCGAGAGACGGCCGGCAACGATCGGGCCCGCCCTCATCGTGATCATGATGTACTCCTCCATGCTCATCGGGCTCGTTCCCCAAGAGGGCATCTCGTGGGAGGGTCACCTCTTCGGCATGCTGGCGGGCGTCGTTGCCGCTCGGCTCGTGGCAGAGCCCCGACGAAGACGACCGGTCGACATCCCCGAGCCTTGGGAAGCCGACCAGCCCTGGCTCCAATCGGACTGAGCGAGAATCGCCGGTTGATTGCGGTCGGCCTATGGTGCCCGCTATGGCAACGCCCAGCTCGCGACCCACACCGCCGGATGATCTCGACGGCCGCGGTGTTCGTGTCGCCATCGTCCGCTCCCGTTGGCACGGAGACATCGTCGATCGCCTTCACAACGGAGCGCGGCAGGCCCTCGATGACCTGGGTGTCACCGATGTCGAGGTGCACTCGGTGCCGGGTTGTTTCGAGATTCCGCTGGCGGTGAAGGTGATCGTCGAATCGCGAACCGTCGATGCCGTCATCTGCCTCGGCGCCGTCATCCGCGAAAATCAAGCCGCAGACGACATCGTGTCTCGCGAATGCGCCCGCGGTGTGCAGAATGTCCAACGAGCAACCGGCGTTCCCGTCGCCTACGGCGTGCTTTCGGTCAGCTCATACGACGAAGCCCTTA
>CAZYLX010000948.1:0-1789 GCA_964648595.1 uncultured Acidimicrobiaceae bacterium | reverse complement strand
GGTCTTCGCTTCCTGGCGGCCCGCGGGGGAGCCAGGGGTCGATGGTTGGCCTAGGGCGCAGCCGCATCCGCGACGGAGTGGTCGAAGCCCTCGCAAAGCGACTTCCCTTGGGGGTCCACACTGCGTTGTCGTTGCTCGACGATCAAATGTTGGCTCGGGCGAGTCGGAGCCAACTGGTCAGTCTCGATGTCTTCGACACGGTGCTCGTCCGCCCACTCCGCTCGCCGGACCACGCGTTCCTGCTCCTGGGCGGACCCGACCAACGACGGCATCGCATTGAGGCCGAACGCCTGGCCAGGCGAACGGCGACAACACACGGCAGAGCCGAGGTGACGCTGGCCGAGATTCACCAGCTCGCGTCCGGACGGAACTCCACCTGGGACGCCGGGCGCCAGGAGCAACGGGAGTTGGATGTCGAACGCTCGCTTTGCCGGCCGCACTCGACTGCGGCTGCCTTTGTCGAGCACGTCCGAGCCGCGGGGGCGCGAGTCGTCTTCATCTCGGACACGTATCTGTCCGAGGACATCGTTCGCGACCTGCTGGGTGAGATGGGCCGTGATGCCGAGCTGATCGTTTCGTCAGAGTTCGCTACGACAAAGCGGGCGGGGTCCTTGTTCGATCTGGCCAGCGAGCGACTCGATGTGGATCCTGCACGCTGGATGCACATCGGCGACACGCTGACCCCCGATGTCATCCGCCCGAGGCAACGTGGAATCCAGGCGGGCTACGTCCCCCGCCCGATCGATCAGTTTCGGCGCGGGTTCGCTGACCTCGAACGACGGCTTGCTCCCGAGACCGAGTTGATGTCGTCGATGCTCATCGGCTTGCTGGCGAACGAGTTGGCTGCTTGCGATCCAGCGATTCCATCGGCACCCATGGATGGCATCGAGGCCGAGATCATGCGAGCTCTGGCCGCCCGCGACAGCACCGGTCGCGGCGAAGCGCCAGCCGAATTGACCTCGATCGAGGCCACGATCGTTGGTCGGGCCACGAACGATCTTGCCGATCTGGCCCGCCGGCTCGACGTGATTGACGTGCTCGATTCGCAGGCCGGAATCTTGATGGATCGGATCATGTCCTCGCAGAACTGATCGCGCCCGCGTGAATCCTTTGGCCCATGTCAACGTGAGAAATTGCTCAACCCATGGCGAAGACTCACCGATGTCTTTTTGGTGACAACTTTCCGTAGCCCTCACTCGCTCGCCGCGTTGGCCGCTGTCGTGCTGCTGCTCACGCTCCTCGGGCTTCCCTCGTCCGTTGCTGCGTCATCAACACGCCCGTTGCCCGCTCTGACCCAGGCCGATTGTGTGAACCCAGTAGCGGTGCAGCCACCGGCAGGTGATCTTGCGTCGATCGTCGCCGGTCGTCCCGCCGGGACGTGTTTCGCTCTTGCCGAGGGCACCTATCGCTTCCACGATGTGGTGCCGAAGGATGGCATGAGCTTCATCGGCGCCTCGGCAGCCGGAGTTGTCGTGGATGGGCGAGGCCACGAGAACGCATTCCATGGCACAGCGGATCGGGTGACGATCGCTCACATGACACTCCAAGACTTCGACTCGTCGGCCGGAACCTCGCGCCAGGAGCAGTCCCCGATTCGGGGAACGGCTCGGATCTGGGCCAGTGATCGCGGTCAGCTCGCCACCAACTGGACGATCGACAGCATCGTCAGCCAGCGAAACTACGCGGCCGGAATCTTCCTTGGCGATCACTTCACCGTGCGAAACAGCGTCTTTCGACAGAACGGGGTGACCGGGATCAGCGGTGACAGTTTCGTCGGCGGGTTGGTCGA
>CAZYLX010000947.1:0-1790 GCA_964648595.1 uncultured Acidimicrobiaceae bacterium | reverse complement strand
AGTTCGGCTTGGATGACGGGACGCTCGGCCAAGCTCTTCGAACTGCCGGCCGGTTGCTTCTCGGCGAGGGCGATCAACTCGTCGATCGCTCGTTGGGCCAGCCCGATCGTTACTGCTGAAACGCCGAGGGCCAACGCCCCCAGGAACGAGAACCGATAGAGCGGGCTGTCGGTGACGGGTTCGGGGCTCGCTGCGAAGTCGACCCAGCGGCCCTCAGGAACGAACGCGTCGTTCGTTCGGTAGTGCGTCGAAGCCGTGCCCTTCATACCTGCCACGTGCCAGGTGTCGAGGAACTCGATGTCATCCATGTCGAAGAACACGAACGGTGCGCCCCGCTGACCCTCGATCGAGACCCCGCCACCGAACCAGGTGCAGTGGCTCGACCCTGAGCCCCACGCCCATTCACCGCTCACTCGAATCCCACCATCGACCCGAGTCCCGGTTCCGGCCGGCATACCGAAGCCGCCCGTCACGGCTCGAGGATCGCCGTAGATCTGCTCGGCGAAATCGGCCCGCAAGAAGCCGGCGTTGAGGGCTGTCGTGCCCCCGATCATCACGCACCAACCGGTGGAACCGTCGTGGTAGGCGGCTCGTTCGATGGCGTCGAGCAGGTCGGTTACTTTGGCCTCGAGGCCGCCGTACCGCTTGGGAATCCAGAGCCGGAACACCTCGGAGTCGATCAGCGCCTCGGCGATGTCGACGGGAAGCCGGCCACCGTCCTCGATCTCGTCGGCCCTGGCATCTGCCATGAGCAGCGCTGATGAGAGCTTCGGTTCGATGGTCAGCATCCACTCATTCTGACTCGACCGACGGGTGGGGTGCACGTTGAGTCGAGAGCGCCACCAGGGTCGCCAGGCCGGCGAGGAGCAGGGCGATGGCTCCAACGGCCCCAGCGTCGACTGACGACCAGGAGCTGACGATGCTGGCGATGCCGATCGTCAGGTAGGCGATGCCTGCCGCGAGACTGAGTGGGCGGGGACGTTTGACCTCAGCCACGACGCACCTCCACATAGCCGAAGGTGACATCGGCTTCGATCGTGATCGTCGGCTGGTCTGCCGACGATTCGGTCTGACCAACCAGGGCCGACCGAGATGCTGTCGCGTCGGCGAAGACCCCGGTGGTCTCACGACCGAACAGGTCCACATAGCCGGCCGAGGTTTCGGCGTCGACAATCGCGTTGACATCGATCGGCAGCCAGATCTCGACGTAGCCGGCACCGACGTTCACCGAGATGGTTTGGTCCTGTGTGAAGTCGACCCGGCGAAGGTCGAGCTCGAGCGGCCCGGCCCCGAGGTCATAGGTGTCTCGCACAGCTTCTTCGGTCAGGGGTCGGTATTCCCTGTTTCCGGTCCCGCCGTCGGCAAGGGCATCGAAAGCCGGCGAGACCGCCAGACCGAGGATCAGCAGCAGGCCGACGGGAATCAATCCTCGTGCTCGTCCGCGGAATGCCCCGTACACGAGGCCGCCGCCGACGACGGCCAGTGCGGCACCGAAGATGGCGACAGCGGGAATCGATGGACCGAACTGGTTGATGGTCAGCAGCAGGCCGACCACGACGGCTGTTGTCGCGAGTGTGACCGAGGTGACGGGAGGCGACGGTGGCAGAGGCTCGGCGGGCTGGGCCAAGGTGTCGACATCAGCCCAGTGCCGTTGCTCCGACTCGAACTCGGATGTGACCGGTTGTTCGGCCGGGAATGCTTCGTCGGGCAACACGTCGCTCGAGAACGCCTCGCTCGGGAACACGTCGCTCGAGAACACAGGGTCCGGTTGCTGAGCCGGCGCAGCGCGA
>CAZYLX010000946.1:0-1792 GCA_964648595.1 uncultured Acidimicrobiaceae bacterium | reverse complement strand
CTCATGCACTCCGAGACCAACATCGAAACCGCGACGAGCACGAGGGGTTCCCTCAGATGAATCTGAACCAAGTGACGCTTCCCGTCAACGACATGGACAAAGCAACCGAGTTCTACCGACTCATGGGCTTCCTACAGATTGTTGACACGCCTCACTATTCACGCTTCGAGTGCACCGAAGGACTGTCAACTTTTTCGCTCTACCTGGAGACGGATGCTCGAGTGAATTCCTCGACGATCTACTTCGAAAACCAAGCATTGGACGAACTGGTAGTCGCACTGAAGGATCGAGGTATCGAATTCGAGCAAGGCCCGACTGATATGAGCTATCGATGGCGGGAAGCCATCTTGCATGACCCCTCTGGCAACAAGATAAAGCTCTATTGGGCTGGTGAAGATCGTCGAAACCCCCCGTGGCGTGTCGAACGGCGGGATTGAACCGGCAAGTTCAACCGGTTGTTGCGACGCTACGTATCCGATTCAATCGAATATCCGTGGTCCAATCCGTCACGCACGGGGTCAAGGAAGACGGTCTCGCCGAAGACATCGGCCCATCCATCCAATAGGGCATGCTCGGCCAGGATGTCCATCTCGTCGGGAAGGTATCCGAGGTTGCGGGGCGCAGATGGAGCATTCGAGAGTGCGTTGTACGACATCATCAGCATTGTTCGCGGGGTGTCGGACTCGTTGGGTCCCGATCCATGCAGCGTGTTCGAATGGAATACAACCGCGTCTCCTGGGTCGAGCTCACACAGCTCGACCGGGTGGGATTCGAGTGTGGCCGCTACAACATCTGGATCTGAACCCTGCGACTGGCCGACCCCGACCAGATCGAGTGTCCCCAGGTGATGGGACCCACTGACCAAACGCATGCAACCGTTCGCCTCCTCAACGCGGCCGACGGCGATCGCGATCGTGCACATGTCTGGCTCGGCAACCCCTTCGCCTGCCCAGAATGCGTAGTCCTGGTGCCAATCCCACAGCGATGTGGTCCGCGGTCGCTTCCACGACAGCTTCGAGTGCCAGTGGTACACGGGCCCTCCGACGACCGCGGCAGCGATTTCGACGAAAGGCCGCAGGCGAGGAATGACCCCGACAAGATCGTCGCCCAGGTCGAGCCATGCCGACAGTTCTTGTTTGCCGCCCTGGCTGTCGGTGACGGAGAACGATCGAGGCGCGGCGCCGTCATTGAGCGCTGCGGCGAGAGGCGCCAGTTCATCCACCGCAACCATCGAGCGTACGTAGGCGAAACCGAACTGCTCGTAGTCGGCGACAAGCTCGGCGAGCTCCGCTTCCCGCAATCGACGCATCCTGTCTCCTCCTCGCTCGCCCTCGAATGGGACCTCGCCAGAACGCTGCTGTCTCACTGTCGATCGTCACAGTAGTTCGTTGCCGGCAACGCTCGAAGCCTGACGTCGCTGGCGAGCGTGTGCAACGCTCCGAGTGATGAGTGACGATTTCTACTGCGACGAAGCAATCAGTGGCCGGACGCACGTCGATGTCGTGCTGGAGACCGACGAGGTTCTGGCGTTTCATCACACGCGGCCGTTCTGGCCGGTGCACATCGTCGTCATCCCGAAGCGTCACGTGCCCTCGCTCACCGATTTCGGCAACGAACCAGAGGAACTACTGGCGAGGGTCATGAAGGTTGTTCGTACTGTGGCAGCCCAAGTCGAGGCGGAGCACGGAGCCTGCCGCGTGCTGACGAACCTCGGCCGCTATCAGGACTCCAAGCACCGCCACTTCCATGTGAACAGTGGAATGCCCATGGGCCAAGAAGTCGATTGAGGGGG
>CAZYLX010000945.1:0-1793 GCA_964648595.1 uncultured Acidimicrobiaceae bacterium | reverse complement strand
TTCGAGGGCCTCGGCGGAAGCAACATCGAGGTTGTCGGTCGGCTCGTCGAGCAACAACAGCGTTGCTCCGCCGAGCTCGAGCAACAAGATCTGGAAACGAGCCTGTTGGCCGCCGGAAAGCGTTTCCCACACCTGATCGCCAGAACTCTCGAGCTCATAGCGACGCAGCAGGCCCATTGCCTTGCTTCTCGCCGAGATCTGGCTGTTGATGTGGTCCGCGGTGAGCACCTCGACCAACGTTCGCCCGACGAGTTCTGGATGTTCGTGCGTTTGTGAAAAGAATCCGGGCACCACTCGGGCTCCCAGTTTCCACAACCCCTCATGTGCCACCGACCCACCGTTGAGCAGCCTGAGGAAGTGGCTCTTCCCCGTGCCGTTCATCCCAACGATGGCAACCCGGTCGCCGAACCAGAGTTCGGTACTGAATGGGAAGGTGAGGTCGACGAGCTCGAGCTCTTCGAGCATCACGACGCGTTTGCCCGTACGGCCGCCCTCGAGCCGCATGTCGATCTTTTGATCGGCTGCTCGCTCACGAGGCTGGTCACCTTCATCGTAGTGGCGAAGCCTGGTTTCGGCCGCCCGAGCCCGGCTGGCATTGGTGGAGTTCATCGCTGCTCGCCGCTTCATCTCTTTCATGTTGCGGACAAGGCGGGCCCGTTCGTCGGCGTGGCGTCGATTCTCGTCGTCGATCTGATCCTGGCGGGCGGCTCGTGCTTCGGCCCAGGTGGCGAACGACGCACCATGGGTCCAGCTCCCCCGCGATTCGATGGTGACCACTTTGCGTGACGCTTCCGCCAGCAGCTCGCGATCATGGGAGATGAAGAGAATGGTCTTCTGGCTCGAGTTCAGCTGCTCGGCCAGCCATCGCTTGCCCGGTACGTCGAGGAAGTTGTCCGGTTCGTCGAGCAGGAGGGTCTCGAACTCCGATCGGAACAGCAGCTCGAGCGCCAAACGCTTCTGCTCCCCACCCGAGAACGTGTCGGTGGCTCGACTGGACAGCCCCGACCACGGCAGCCCGATCGCTCGGTCGCCGCATTCGGCCCACAACACCTCCAGCTCGTAGCCCCCGATGGCTTCCCAACCGGCCAGAGCGTTTGCGTACGCCACGTTGGCGGCGTCCGATGGCTCGTCGACGATGCGGCTCTCGGCCCGTTTCAGCCGACCAGCAGCTTCGACGAACCGCTGCGGCGACAACGACAGGTAGAGATCCCGGAGCGTCGTGCCTTCCTGCATGCCGATCATCTGGTTCATGAACGTTGCCGGGCTGCTGAGGCCGACCGCTCCCTCTTGTACGGCCAGCTCGCCGGCAATCAAGCGCAGCATGGTCGTCTTGCCGACACCATTTGCGCCGACCAGCGCTGTGTGGTCGCCGTCGCCGATCTTGAACGTCACCTCGCTCAGCAGGCTCGGCCCAGCTGCATAGCCGAAGCTGACGCCGGCAACATCGATCGATCCCACGCCGAGACGATAGGCGTGGATCGGTCGCGCCCTTCGCAAATATTTGCGACATGCCGACCGAACGGCCGGCTGCCAGGACTGGCAACGCGGCCGACGCATTCCAGCCGTGATCGGCCAGACTGTTGCATGGCTTTGCTCCACTTCGACTTCGACCACTGGTACACAGCGGATCTGCCCAGTGATCCTGATGTTCGAGTGATTCCGCGGCAGGTCGAAGGTGCGGCCCACTCCCCCGTCGATCCGACACCGACCGCCGGCCCCACCCTGGTTGCTCATTCGGCCGAAGTGGCAGAGACGCTCGGTCTCGATCGTGACGATGTCGCGACCGACCAATT
>CAZYLX010000944.1:0-1804 GCA_964648595.1 uncultured Acidimicrobiaceae bacterium | reverse complement strand
TTTGATGGCCTGGAAGGAACCGATCGGACGACCGAACTGCACACGATCCTTGGCGTACTGCACGGCCATCTCGAGCACGAACTGTGCTCCGCCGACCTGCTCGGCAGCGAGCGCGACGGCTGCCAGATCGAGCACGGTGCTGAGCGTGTCCCAGCCCTTGCCGTCTTCGCCGATCAAGGTGCCCTGGGCTCCGTTGAGCTCGACCTTGGCCTGCTTGCGGGTTTGGTCCATGGTGGCCAGGGCGGTTGTTGTGACTCCGGCATCGTCGCCGCTCACGGCGTAGAGGCTGGTGCCGGCGGCGCTCTTCGCAGCAACGATGAGCAGGCTGGCGATGCTGCCATCGAGCACGAAACTCTTGGTTCCGGTGATCTTGCCGTCGGCGTCTGCCGTTGCCGTGATCGCCGACTCGTCCCACTTGCCGTTCTCTTCGGTGTAGGCCAACGTGGCGATGGTCTCGCCGGAAGCAATACCCGGCAGGTAGGCAGCCTTTGCGGCATCGTCGCCCGAGTGCAACACGGCGAGCGAGGCCAGCACACCGGAGAGGAAGGGAGCGCACAGAAGGGCACGACCCATCTCTTCGAGCACGACACCCAGTTCGACGAAGCTGAAGCCCTGGCCACCGTATTCCTCAGGGATGATGAGGCTCTGCAACCCCATCTGCTCAGCCATCTGGCTCCAGACGGCCTGGTCGTAGCCGGCTTCGGTTTCCATCTGCTCGCGGACCGCTTCTTCTGAAGACTTGTCGCTCATGAAGGAGCGAACGAATTCGCGAAGCTGCTCTTGTTCCTCGGTGAAGGCAAAGTTCATGGGCCAGAACCTACGCATGGCTGAGTCCGTTCGCAAACCACCATGTGTACACACGTGCTACGCATCTGTGGAGCGCTGCTACGCTCGGCGAATGATCGACCGCATCGGTGTACGGGAACTCAGAAACCAGGTTGCAACAATGATCCGCCGCGCCGGCGACGGTGAACGTCTGATCGTGACCGTCGACGGCAAGCCGGCTGCGCAGCTCGGACCACTTGTTCCCGACCAGTCGGGGGTCACGCTCTGGGACTTGGCCGGCGCTGGTTTGGTTGAGCCTCCCCGACGATCTGACCGCCCCGATGAGCCTGCTCCCCTTCCCGTTGCCGCCGATCTCCGCGTCGACCGTGTCATGGACCAAGTGCGTTCGCGGTGACCGCTGCTGCTGCTGACCGATCGTCAATGTCAACGCCACTACTTGTGCTCGACACATCGGCGTTGTTACGTCGCTACCTGACAGATCGCGGGCGACCGCTTGTCCTCGATGCCATGGCGAACGCGGCCGAATGGGCGGCATCGAGCCTCGCCAGAACCGAAGTCCAGATCGCGTTGCACCACGCGTCACCGAGCGCTCGGATCCAACGGGACCTGTGGGGTTCGGTGCGCGACGACTGGGAAGCGATCTGGGAGATCCCAGTCGACGGGCGCTGCCTGTCACGAGCGGCCGACATCGCTTCGCGATACGGACTTGCAGTGGCTGACGCAATCCATCTCGCTGCCGCCGACCGACTCCCCCGGCCGCTGAGCTTCGTCACGTTCGAGCGCCAGCAGATCCCGGCAGCCGCCGAACTGGGCTTCGAGGTCATCAGCCCCGCCGACCTCTGACCACAACCGGGGGCTGAGAGGGTCGAAACTGAGGGTGACAAACCCGGGGTTTGTTGGCCTGCGGCGAACCTGGAGTTGATTGCTGCGCTCACAACATCCCGGGGTTTGTTGGCCGATCAGGGGGCGGTGTCGATGTGTTGGTAGTCCTTGAACGTGAGCCAGTCGCCGCCCCAGC
>CAZYLX010000943.1:0-1807 GCA_964648595.1 uncultured Acidimicrobiaceae bacterium | reverse complement strand
CGGTGGCGTCGAACACCGGATGGAACTCATCTACCAAGGGGTGGTGGCCGGCGAGATCACGCTCGAGCGTTGGGTCGAGACCTGCTCCACCACGCCGGCCCGGATGTTCGGCCTCGACCACAAGGGCGTGATCGAGCCGGGGGCCGACGCCGACATTCTCGTGTGGGACCCGAACAAGAAGACCAAGATCGGCATCAACGACAAGCACCACATGAACATGGACCACTCCGCCTATGAGGGGTTCGAGATCGATGGCGGCGTCGACACGGTGTTGAGCCGCGGCATGGTCGTGGTCGAGAACGACAGCTTCACGGGCCGAAAGGGGCACGGCAAATACGTCAAGCGCGGACTGTCGACCTACCTGCACTAGAGGCTCGCGCCGCACTGCGCTTGATGCTTCGCTCCGCGAAGTGTCAGACCCTTCAACAGCAAACAACGAATTCGAGGCCACATGGACCGCATCAGTCACTGGATCGACGGCAAGGTCGTTCCTTCTTCTTCGGGGCGCAGCGCTGCGGTGTACAACCCGGCCACCGGCCAGCAGAGCGGCGCGGTCGATCTCGCATCGGTCGACGAAGTCGACGCTGCGGTCGCAGCAGCGAAGGCCGCGTTCCCTGCGTGGAGAGCCACCTCTCTGTCGAAGCGGGCCGAAATCCTGTTCCGGATGCGTGAGTTGGTCGACGCCAACCGCAAGGAGATCGCTGCGCTGCTGACCGCCGAGCACGGCAAGGTCCTGAGCGACTCGATGGGCGAGGTCGCTCGCGGTCTCGAGAACATCGAGTTTGCGTGCGGGGTTCCCCAGCTGATCAAGGGCGACTATTCCGAGCAAGCAGCCACTGGCGTCGACGTCTATTCGATCCGGCAGCCGCTCGGCGTCGTTGCTGGCATCACCCCGTTCAACTTTCCGGCGATGGTCCCGATGTGGATGTTCGCGAACGCTCTTGCCTGTGGCAATACCTTCGTGTTGAAGCCAAGCGAGAAGGATCCGTCGGTCACGATGTTCGTCGCCGAGCTGCTGTCGAAGGCGGGTCTGCCCGACGGCTGCTTCAACATCGTGCAGGGTGACAAGGTCGCCGTCGATCGCATCTTGGAGCACGACGACATCTCGGCGGTGAGCTTCGTCGGCTCCACGCCGATTGCGAAGTACATCTACGAGACCGGCACGGCGCAGGGCAAGCGGGTACAGGCTCTGGGTGGCGCCAAGAATCACATGCTCGTGCTCAACGATGCCGATGTTGGCATGGCCGCCGACGCTGCGATCGGTGCCGCGTACGGCTCGGCAGGCGAGCGTTGCATGGCCATCAGCGTGGTGCTGGCAGCCGAGGGCATCGCCGATGAACTGGTGGCCGAGATTGCGAACCGAATCCCGTCGGTCACGATGGGAGCTGGCGACGTTGCTGGCAACGAGATGGGTCCGCTGATCACCGCGGAATCCCGTGATCGCGTGAAGGGCTACATCGACGGGGCTCCCGGTGAGGGCGCCACAGTGGTCGTCGATGGCCGTGACGGCCTCCCGGCTGATGGCTTCTTCGTCAGGCCAACGCTGCTCGACAACGTCAGCACGGACATGTCTTGCTACACCGACGAAATCTTCGGCCCCGTGCTGAGCGTCGTCCGTGTGGCCGGCTATCAGGACGGACTCGACATCATCAACGCGAACCCCTTTGCGAACGGCACGGCCATCTTCACCCGCGATGGTGGTGCAGCTCGTCAGTTCCAGTTCGACGTCGAGGTTGGCATGGTCGGGGTCAATGTGCCGGTGCCGGTCCCGGTCAGCTACTACAGCTTCGGTGGCTGGAAGGCCAGC
>CAZYLX010000942.1:0-1814 GCA_964648595.1 uncultured Acidimicrobiaceae bacterium | reverse complement strand
GCTCCTTAGGCTAGCGCGTCTGCCAATTCCGCCACTCCGACAGGTGTGGGCTGCGTGAGCTTAGCGCCTCTCCCCCTTGTTCGAACCGTGCTTAGCCGAGGAAGAACGCAAGCCCCACGGTCATGAAGGTGAAGATCAACGACGAGACGACCGTCAAACGATCGAGGTTCCGTTCGACCTGCGTCGACCCAGCAGCGGCCGAACCGAGACCGCCACCAAACATGTCAGAGAGGCCTCCACCCTTGCCACTGTGCAAGAGCACCAAGAAGACCGTGATCGCACCCACGATGACGTAGAGGATGCTGAGTGCGAGTTCCATTGTGTAGTGCTCCAGAGGACGGATCGAACGACTGAAGAGGCTACCAGCAGACCTGGATCAGAAGACGTCAATCGTCGCTGGCAGCGGGCCCCAGCCGAACGGCGGTGAGATGGGTCACGGGCACGAACCCGAGTGCGGCCGACAGCCGGTCGGACCCAACGTTCTCGAGATGGTCGCACCGGTAGAGCGGCAACGTGCCCTCGGCAACGAGCGCGTCCGTCAGCAACGAAACGACTGCTCTCCCCCAGCGATGGCGCCGTCGGTCAGGGGCCACGAGAACCCCAATGTCGCCGAAGCGTCGTTCGAACTCGAACGCTCTCGCCGACCCATACGCTCCGATCGACCCATTGCGACCGAGCAGACCCACGGCGAGATCGTCAAGCTCCCCCATGTCGACCTCAGCTTCGTCCAAATCGTCGGTATCCGACTTCTCGACCAAGGCTCGCATGAGGCCGAGATGCTCTTCCTTCGACCAGTCGAACCGAACCGCCATCGCATCGCCGGGCACATCGACGCGGGCCAGCGGACCTCCGAGCGTTTTCAGAACCGCCTGACCGAGAGTCTCGAGCCCCTTGTGCGCGGCCCAGTCCCGAAAATCTGTGTCGGGCAGTGGCTGAACGGGATCAACCAACGACCCGATGCGGTCGGCGACCGCGGGATCGCACCACAGGACCGTCCGACCAGCACCATGCTCGGCCCCTCCGAACTGATAACAGGCGACGTAGCCGGTATCCCGACGATTCTCGGTTGCCGCGAGCGTGGTGCCCGATCCCTCGAGGCTCGGGAACGACTCGCCCATCGCCTCGAACAGGCCGTTGATCAGGCGCTTCCTGACCCCCGCAGGTGAGCTGGGGGAACCGTCGTCAGGCCGCACAGCAGTCGAGAAGTCGGCGCAGGGCCCTCAGCCGTTGCTGCGAGCCTTCGGGTCGAGAGCATCGCGAAGACCGTCACCGATGAAGTTCACACTCATCACCGTGAGCGACAACAGCACGCCGGGCGCAAGGATCAGCATGTAGTTGATGGCGTAGCGGTCCTTTGCGTCGAAGAGCAGCCGGCCCCACGTCGGGAAATCGGCAGGGAATCCGAGACCGAGGAACGACAGCGCCGATTCGGTGAGGATGGCGACGGCTATACCGAGCGAAGCAGCAACGATGACCGAGCTGAGAACGTTGGGAACAACGTGTTGGGTGATGATGCGACGTTGCCGAGTGCCAATACTGCGGCTGGCCAGGATGAACTCTTGTTCCTTGATCGCCAAGACCTCACCGCGCACGATGCGGGCGGTCTGCATCCAACTGGTCGCACCGATGATGGCCACAACAAGAATGAAGATGCCGAGGGTCGGCCCGAGAGCATCCTTCAACGGATCTCGGAACAACACGAGCACGAGCAGCAACAACGGCAGAAGTGGCAGTGAGAGGAACAGATCGGTGAAACGCATCAGCGCACCATCGAGACGACGGAAGAACCCAGCTATCACGCCGATGACCGTCCC
>CAZYLX010000941.1:0-1814 GCA_964648595.1 uncultured Acidimicrobiaceae bacterium | reverse complement strand
GACCATTGGGGCTCCGGGGGCGAATGTCGCCGGATCTTGCGCAGTGGTGGCGACTGTTGTCGGGCCGCGCACCGTCGCTGAATCTGGCCCGCCAATCGCGTCGATTCCTTCCTCGTCTCTACCGGCAACGAGAGGTAGAAGGCCGGCGATTGCAATGGCGGCGGCAGCTGCAGCGAGCCCGATCCGCCAGACCGGCATGGGTTTCGCCGGAGGACGTCGAGAATCGAAGTCGAAGATCGAAGTGTCATACAACTTCTGCGATGGCTGATCTGTCTCAGCCACGATTCGCTCGCGTAGCGCCGCCACGAAGTCTGGCGAGGGGCTCTCACCCTCGACAAAGCCCATCACGCGCTTCACATCGTCAGTCATGTTCACCTCCGCCCGCCCGAACGTCCGCTTCTTCATCAAGTCTCGCCCGTAGTTCTCGCCGAGCCCTGGTGACCAGGCCTTCGACCGACTTGACCGAGCGACCAAGATGGTCCGCCAGAGCTGGCACGGTGAAGCCATCGATGTAGTGCAGGGTCATTCGGAGAAAAGCAGGGATGAAAGTAGGGATGGATCCGACGGCGCGACAGCTTGGGTCAGACGGCGCTGTCATACGTGCTGCTTACTGTCAGAACATGAAAATGCCCGGCCACGACGAACACCCCGCCTACCCCGAGAGCTACGGAGAATCAGCTCAGGTGATTCTCAGTGCCATGGCCAAGAGCGAGCACCACGAGACAGCATCAGGCATGCACGATCTCGATCTCTCGCTGACACCGGCCGAGACCGGCCCGTTCTTTCTCGCTCTCATGAGGGCAGAAGCCGAGTTGCTGATGAGCGACGCCGATGCCTTCGAACCGACGAATACGTTGCGCACGCCAGAGCAACGACGTGTCGACGCGCTGGTCGAGGTAGTCACGACGGCGGCCGCAGCGCTCAATCGTTGAGAGCCAAGGCGGGCTTCAGCGATGCGGCTGCAGGAATTCGTGGCCACCTACCCAATATCTGGCGACACTTTCATGCATGTCCGGATCCGCAATCACCGACCTTCGCCAGGTCTCTATCCACCGCGACGCGCTGGCAATGGGAGTGTCCGATCGAACGCTCGCCCAGATGTGGCAAGGCGGGGAGCTCGCTATGTCGCCTACCGTCGCCGCAGAAGCGAGACGCTCGTCGGAGATCATTGTTGTCGTGGTGGCCGGCTCCGAAGTGGTCGTGGCTGCCGATTCCGTCTCGTTGGACTCGACGCAGGCGACGAGGAGGAGGGGGAGGACAAACCCGCCGAAAGACAGCACAAGCGGGCACTGGCCCGGGAAGGTTCCCAGCAAGGAATCAGACCCAAGAAGCGCTTTGGGAAGTATCTCGGGCAGCTAGTCGGGAACTATCTGACGTGAGCGCCCTCTCCGGGGCGCGGGACCTAAGCCACTTGCCCGCTCGTGCGTTCGTGCCTACCGTGAACGAGGCATGAGTGACGCCCTTCACACCACCTCCCTGACCACCTCGCACACCACCTCGCACGGCTCTGTCCGCAGCGTTGAGTCGACGTCGTGACGCCCGTGGAAGGCCATCTCGGCGGCGCCGGTCTCGACACCGACACGCTCCTGATGATGCTCGACGCCCTCGGCGAGTTCGTCGCCCACGAACTCACCCCCGAGCGCCAGCTCGAGCTGGACCACGAGGATGTCTGCCCGGAGGACCTCGTTCGCGCGATGAGTGACCCGGAGCAGCTCGGTGTGCAGCTCGTCTTCATCCCCGAGGTCTACGGCGGGATGGACGGCGGGGCATTCGACTCCTATCGGATCTGCGAAGTGATGGCCCGCCACGACATC
>CAZYLX010000940.1:0-1818 GCA_964648595.1 uncultured Acidimicrobiaceae bacterium | reverse complement strand
GGGATCCAAGGAAGTCCGGGTCATCGAGCAAGCGTCCGCCTACGCCAGCTTCGCCAACGACGGCATCTACAACGAGCCGTGGTACATCGAACGCATCGAGGACCGCAACGGCGAAATCGTCTACGAGCATCGCCCGAACGGCCGCCGAGCCGTCACCGTGCAGACCGCCCGAATGATCACCCAGACTCTCGAGAGCAATGTTCGTGGCGGTACCGGCAAACGGGCCCGCCTCGACAACGGCATGCCCGCTGGCGGCAAGACCGGTACGGCCCAGAACTCCGAGGATGCTTGGTTTGTCGGCTTCACTCCGTACGTCACAACAGCGGTCTGGATGGGGCATCCCGACGAGAAGATTCCGATGCGAGGGGTGGCAGGCTGGGGGACGATCTTCGGCGGCACCGTTCCTGCTGCGACGTGGGGCCAATTCAACAACGGCTATCACGCGCTGCTCGAGGTTCGGGAGTTCGCTGATCCCGATGGATACGGCGGCGGCCGCTACCTCAAGGTCGAGGGTGAGACCGACTTCTGCTCATCCGCAGATATCGGCGTGGACAACGAAGGCACGACATTCAAGGACACCGACGGTGACGGGAGGGGCGATTGCTATGTCCCGATCACGACCACCACGTTGCCGTGTGCCGATGGTTCCCCACCACCAGAAGATGGTGAGTGCGCAGGGGCGCCTCCTGTCGTCGATCCACCACCCCCAGGCCCAGGGCCGTCAACGACAGCAGGGCCGCCACCGACGGAACCGCCACCGACGGAACCGCCGCCCACTGAACCGCCGCCCACTGAACCGCCGCCCACTGAACCTCCACCCACTGAACCTCCAGCGGAAGGCGGCTGATGGCTGCACCGGCCTATGACCAGCTCCTCGTCGTACAAGAGCTCGACACAACAATGGATCAGCGCCGGCATCGCATCGCTCATCACCCGCTGAAGGCCGAAATTGAAGCCGTCGACGCTCAGGTCGTCACCGTCGCAGCGACGGTGACCGAGGTCGAAGCCCGCCAGCACGATCTACAACGTGATCTCAAGCGGCTCGCCGATGAAGTGGCGATGATCGACGAGAAACGGTCTCAGGTCGACGGGAAGCTGTACGACGGTTCGGTGACCGGCACGAAGGATCTGTTGGCTCTGCAGGACGAAGCGAAGATGTTGCTCGACCGCAAGACGGGCATCGAAGACGATGAGCTCGAATTGATGGAGTCGCTGGAACAGGTCGACACCGAACTCCAGCCGAGTGTTGCTCGACGCGAACAATTGGCGGCCGAACGGCAGAACCTCGAAGAAGCGTTGACCGTCGATACCGCTGAGCTCGAGGTCGACCTTGTTTCGATTCAGGAGCAGCGGTCCGACGCTGCGAGCGAGGTGCCAGCTGAGCTGCTGGCTCACTACGACCGGCTTCGAGTCGATTTCGGTGGCGTTGCTGTCGCCAAATTGGTTGGCTCGACCTGCGATGGATGCCACATGACGTTGTCGGCAGTGGCGATCGACCAGATCAAGAAACAACCTGATGATGCAGTCGTCACCTGCGACGATTGTGGTCGTCTGCTCATCCGTTGACGCTGCCGACGTGCTGATCTGGTTCCTCGTGATGGCTCCGGTACTCGTTGCCGAGGTGTTCCGCAGTCCGATGATCGACTATCGGCTGGTTGCGCTCGGTGCCATGCTGCCGCTTGTCGAGGTGTTCGTTGGCGCGAATATGTTGCACACGCTGCTCGGAGCGGTGCTGGCCATGACGGTTGTGATGGCCACGACCCAGCACCGAAGACTGGTTCGCCGTCGGTTGCTGTGCATACCGATCGGCATGTTCAT
>CAZYLX010000939.1:0-1819 GCA_964648595.1 uncultured Acidimicrobiaceae bacterium | reverse complement strand
GGGAAATAGCGAATCCCGTTCCCCGCTGCAAACCGCTCACAACCCAATCAGCGGTGTCCGAAGGCAATGGCTTCTTCGACGCAGCGGGCCATGCCATCCGAGGCATGACCCGCTGCGTCCGGCCTGACGGTCGCAGTCGGAGGAACCAGCTCGACGCCTAACGCCTACGGGGCGGGAGCACCTTCATCTCGAAGGCGACGAAGTCCTCCGGATTGCCGACTGGGACCCCGTCGACGACGACGAGGTCGGCCGATGCGTCAACCTTGTATCTCGTGCCGTCGGGCCCTGTGGCCCACCCGTGCACAGCGTTGAAGACATCAACCACGCCCTCGGGATCGATAGCGAGATGGGCCCTGAGGATGCCGGTACCGGTGGCGAACGGCTCCGGAGTCGCTTCGGTCAGGAAGTACTCGTCACACACCTGCTCGAGCCATACGGGCGCTCCCTCGACATCAGTCTCATAGAGATAGATGGGCTGGTTCTTGTCGAAGACTCGAATGTCGACCGAGCCGTTCTTGCGCTCGAAGATGCGAGCAGTCGTCGTACCCGGCTCGCCGCTGAAGGGATCGTCGGGATACTCATCGCAGAACTCCTCAACTGCACCACCGACGAGGAGCTGGATGTTCGGGCTCTGGCCGAAGGTCCCGTAGAAGTAGCCGACCCCGATTTCTTGGGCGACGTGGCCTCTCGTCTCTGCACTCGACGGAGCGGCGAACGTTGCCAGGGCGGCCGCAACGGCAAGTAGCGCCGTCCCGAACTTTCGTTTCTGGCCATATCTCATCTTCATAGGTCCTTCCTCCTCGGGCCTGTGAGCACGACGATCGTGTCGTCGTCCATTTTGGGTGGCGCTTCGACCCCTCCGCTCCACACCAACTCAACGAGCGACGGCCGCCTATCCCCTCACCGTTCACGGGGATTCAGCGAGGCCGATGTCGAGGTGGGCTCAGCCGAGTTCGACGAACTCGAGCGATTGGATGACGAGCTCGGTCTGAGCGAGGACAAGCGGAAAGACCCTGTCGACATCTGCGAACCCCTCGGCGGTGATCATCAAAAGCCCACGATCTGGGTGCTCGATCAGCCACATTCGACCTCGCGGTGGCGGGCGCCAACCACCCTCCGCCTTCGGCGTCAGCTTGAGTGTCGGCGGACTCGAACTGCTCCCCAGCTCGAAGACCCGAGCTTCCAGACCACCGACGACTGCTGGCTCGGTCTCCCTCACCTCGGTGTTGCTCTGCGCCAAAACCGTCACGACCTGGTCCGCGGACTCCAACGTATTGCCATCGAGATCGAGCGGGTTCGTCAGGAACTCCGTGTCGGCCGGGTCCGACAAGAGTGCGATTCTCCCGACCGGGTCGTCAACGACCATCGCCTCCTGCGCAAGCTCGGTCCGGATGCCGCCGAGGAACGGCATCTCAATCGAGCCAGGCATCGCTAGGAGAACCGGGTTGGGGCCAACGTCGCCGAAGGCAAGGGTTGCGAGGACACGGTCCGCAGTGTCGAACCATGCTGCGTCAGTCGCTCGGTTGATTCCGACAACGACCAGGATCGGATCTTCGCTGCCTTGGTCGACAAGCCAGATCGAGTACTTCGACCCGGGCACCAGGTCTTTCCAGCCTGCGAGTTGATTGGTACCGAGGACCACACAGACCTCGTCGATTGCGCTGCAATCGTTCTCACCGAGCTCGAGATCAGCACGAGTTGCATTGAGGCCACCGAGGGTTGTCTCCTCGCGATTCGACACGACGAACGAATCCGCCAAGTTGTCAAGCCAACCGTTGAAATCACTCGCTGGCCGCCCACGACCATTGGGGCTCCGGGG
>CAZYLX010000938.1:0-1821 GCA_964648595.1 uncultured Acidimicrobiaceae bacterium | reverse complement strand
AGGTGGGTCCGCTCGAGAACCTGCAGCACCGACTCGTTGACGCCGCTGAACGAGATCTCGACACCGGAGCTGCGCACGCGATCCACGAGCAGCGACAACGCTTCCTCACCGGAGGCGTCGATGTCGCTGATGGCGTTGCTCACGATGATGATGTGCCGAAGATCCTGCTTGGCTCGCAGCCGCTCGTTGATCTGATCTTCAAGGTAGGTTGCGTTGGCGAAGAACAACGGGGCGTCGAAGCGGACGAGATCGATGTAGACGCACTCCTCCAAGCCGTGAATCAGGGCCGAGCGCAGGGTGTCGTCGCCGTGCCGAGACAGACTCATCACGGTCGGCCGCATGCTTTTGTACAGAAAGACACCCAGGGACAGGATCACGCCGACCATGATGCCTCGGTCGAGGTGGGGCGCAAAGGCCAGCGTGCTGAGAAAGGTCACAATCGAGATCAATCCGTCGTACCACTGGGCACGCCAGGCGTGGACGAAACCAGTGACATTGATGAGGCCGATCACGGCCATCATGATCACGGCGGCGAGCACCGCCTGGGGAAGGTGATAGAGCAATGGCGTGAAGAAGAGCAGCACGATGACGACCGTGAGACTCGTGATGACGCTCGACATCCCGGTCAGGGCGCCGGCCTGGAGGTTGACCGCGCTGCGGGAAAAACTCCCCGAGGTCGGGTAACTCCGGCCAAACGATCCGCAGATGTTGGCGATGCCCTGACCGATGAGCTCCTGGTTGGGGTCAATGCGCTGACCGGTCTTGGCGGCCATGGCCTTGGCGATGGAAATCGCCTCCATGAACCCGAGCAGGGAGATGATCACCGCCGGCATGATGAGCCGCGGGATGACCCTCATGTCGATCTCCGGTAGGCTCGGCGTCGGCAATCCACGCGGGATGGTGCCGACCACGGCCCCCCCGCCAATCAGCAGGAGGTTTTCGGGATCGAGCGGTCGATTGCCGACCTTCAACCGCCAGTGCCTGAGGTCGGTCGGCGCGTCCGAAGGAGCCAGATCCAGCTGATAGAACCCTCCTCGCGGATCGTCATCCGGCACGCGTGCGAACACGAGCGCCCGCAACCTAGAGCGGGCTGTTGCCACCTGCTCCTTGACCTCGAACGCGTGGGCGTCGAGCAGACCGGCAAGCTGGTGGAGCGCGAGGAGATGCTCGGAAGTCGCGTCGTTGTCGTCGACGTCGGCGCCGAGGGTGAGGCGCTCGATCGGACGATTCGTGTGGCACCGCTGACAGAATTCGCCAGTGCCGGTCGTGATTTCGGTGGTGATCTCAGTTCCCTCTGCACGGACCCTGTCGATTTCGAGTCGGGCGGTGATCGCCCGGTTGAATTCGTTGATGAGCTCGGTCAAACCGGGCGAGTCGACACTCCCGCTCGACACCGTTGCGTCGTGTTCAAAACCGATCGCTGCGGCCAACACGGTGGTGATGACGACGGCGATCAGGACGTTGGGCAGACGCGGGTTAAGATAGCGCACACCAAGCATCACCGCGAAGGCGAGCACGGCCATCCCAAGCGTCGGCAGGTGGGTCCACTCCATCGCGGCCTCGACCACCCTGAAGACTGTTTCGTAGTGGTGTTCGGCGCTCTCGACGG
Source organism: uncultured Acidimicrobiaceae bacterium (assembly GCA_964648595.1). Lineage (GTDB taxonomy): Bacteria > Actinomycetota > Acidimicrobiia > Acidimicrobiales > SZUA-35 > SZUA-35. The sequence continues at coordinate 212 of CAZYLX010000938.1, read as the reverse complement.
AAACGCCGAAGATCTTGCTGAGCTGCGACGTGGCGATGATGAGTGCTGCCGCATTCGTGAATCCATTGACCACCGGGTGCGACAGAAAGTTGACCACCACTCCGAGGCGGAGTGCTCCGATGGCGAACTGGAACACACCGACCATGAGCGCGAGTAGAATCGCGTACTCGATGAAACCCTGCGAGCCCGATGCGGCCAGCGGCTCGAGGCTC
>CAZYLX010000937.1:0-1822 GCA_964648595.1 uncultured Acidimicrobiaceae bacterium | reverse complement strand
GCGGCAGGCGCATCGCTTATCGGGGTGGGGAGCGACGAGTCCGGAAGCCTCCGATTCCCCGCACACTGCACAGGGGTAGCCGCCATCAAACCGACCTTGGGTCGAGTCCCCATCACAGGCCATTTCCCGTATGTGGACGCCCTCACCGACGGCAGAACAGTTATTGGCCTCATGAGTAGATCAGTTAGCGACCTACGAGAAGTCATGAGCATCATGGCCGGGCCTGATGGGATCGACCCCGACGTCCAACCCATGCCCTACCCCAACAACGGATGCCGAGAACGGTTGCGTGTCTTGGTGCATGCAGACGACGCCATCACCACAACCCCAGAAGTTGACGACATGGTGCGAGCGGCCGCTGATCTCCTTGCCGACGCTGACCACTCCATATCCACCGGCGATGTCCTACAGCCAAGCCGATCACTCGACATCTGCGAGCGCCACTGGGACCGACCACTAACCACCGGCCAAGACCATGAACAACTCCTCACGGACTGGCAAGCGTTCCGACACGAGATCTACCACCAGATGACGGACCAAGATGTGATTCTTTCTCCCGCAGCACCTCACGCTGCGCCGCCAATCGGCGCGGACTCCTACACGGACACTGCCTACACCCGAGCAGCAAGCCTCTGGGGCTACCCAGCAGCCGTGATCAGGTTCGGCACCTCGAACGACGGGCTTCCCCTTGGGATACAACTCGTCGCCAAAGCCTGGGACGAGGACCTCTTGTTATCGGTAGCAGCAAGCCTCGAGAACACGGCCGGTGACTGGCCAAGCATCCTCGCCTCGGCGCCACCCACCGGCCCATAATCGGCATTCTGTAGCAGCCCCGAACGCTTCATCGAAACGCCTGAGATCGTGGATTCTCCGTTCCGAGGAGCATGAGCACTGTTGCATTGTTCGATCGCCGGACGCGTCGGAGCTCCGCATCGGCCGACACGTTGATCAGACTGTCTCGGTGGGCTCTTCGAACGCAGCGCGGATTCGAAGGTGCGAGTGTGGGGTTTCGGTCCCGAGTTCGTAGTGGCCGCGGCATAGGTTCTGGATGAAGGCGTGACCTCGGATCACGATCGATGCTGTGCGGTCGGTTTTCAGACCGCGCGTGGATCTGAGCCGCGAGTTCAGTCGGCCGTGATCGCACTCCACCCGGTTGTTGGCGTATTGCTCGGTGTTGTGAAACGCGTCAGGGATCAACTCCTCGATCACAGTCTCCAGGGCTTGAGCGAGATCGGTGATGATCTCGTCTGGTTCTCCGTGTGCGATCAGGGCGGCGGTGAAGAACCTGCGGGCCGCCTTCAGCTCACGCCGTGGCGAGACGAACACATCAACTACTTGGCCCCGCTGTTCCCTCTGCGAGGAAAACTGCCCCGACCGTTGGCAGGGCGACGATTGCCCAGAATGTGACTCGTTGAGATGGTCGGATTCTGACGTCTCTCGCCTTTGCAACAGCCTCTGCGCCGCACCAAAGGATGAGATACCCCGAACTCGCGATGAACACCGTTGCGATCACCGTCACTTGGCTACTAGGGCTCGGGCAGGTCATCGCCAACTGATCGCAACCGCGTCCATCGTCGGAGCGACCAACGCTGACGCGACTCGCCCGAGATCGTGCACTCGGCAGAGCTGGCTCCTGCGGTGGGCCTGTCCGTGTCGATGGGATGGAGCCTGGGGCCGTGGGCTTGCCCGAGGGGATTCGGAGGCGGATTTCAGGGTACGGACTTCGGGTCGGCAAGGGCCTTCGGCCTCTTGTCGCCAAGAGGGCGGGCGCCGGACGATGAACGCGGTGCAGAAGGGAGCAACATGGTTGAGATGCAGGCAT
>CAZYLX010000936.1:0-1824 GCA_964648595.1 uncultured Acidimicrobiaceae bacterium | reverse complement strand
GCCACCTTCTACCTGGCAAACGTCGAACCAGTCCACGAGGGTAAGTTCCTCGAGGTGGAGATGTGGGATCTGGGCGAGGGCATGCAGTACGTACAGTTCCTCAATCCTCAAGGCGAACCCGTCGACTTCACCTGGCGCACCGACGACACGCAGACCATTGCAGGAATTGGTGCACCCAACGTCGATCATGCGTTGGAGACCTGCACTGACCGAACGGTCAACGGCGGAGCCGAACCGTGCCTGAACGTTGGCGCCGGCGGCATCCAGGGCAAGGTGGCGGACTGGAACAACGGCGGCCGCTTCAACGGCCGTTGGGTCACCGCGTTGATCCCGCTCGACAGCATCCCGACAGGTCTCGACGACTACTGGTGGCAGATCCGGTACGTGAAGAAGAGCACTGCCAACTCCGCTGACTGGACCACATGGTCGACCCGAGTGGTCGGCGATCCGGTCCGTCTCATCGAGTAGGCGGCCTATCCTCGACGAGTGTCCAACTTCGTCGATGAATCCAACGTTTGTGTGATCGCCGGTGACGGTGGCGCTGGCTGTGTCTCGATGCGGCGCGAAGCTCACGTCCCCATGGGCGGCCCCGATGGTGGAGATGGCGGCGACGGAGGCTCGGTCTGGTTCGAAGCAGATCGTTCAGCTGTCTCGCTCCTGCCGTTCCGCGACCATCCGCACAGGATCGCCGGAAACGGGGCCCACGGCTCCGGCAAGAAGAAACACGGCCGGGGCGCTGAGGAGCTGATCGTGAAGGTACCGGTCGGCACGGTTGTCCTCGATCACGAGACCCACGAACCGTTGGTCGATCTGGCCAGACATGGCGATCGTTGGTTGGCCGCCCCGGCCGGAGTCGGCGGAAAAGGCAACGCTCGGTTCCTGTCGAACAAGCAACGGGCCCCCGCATTCGCCGAGCAGGGTGAGAAGGGCGAAGAGGTCTGGTATAGGCTGGTTCTCAAGCTGATGGCCGACGTTGCCCTCGTCGGCTTCCCGAACTCCGGGAAGAGCACCTTGATCTCGGTGATCTCGGCCGCCAAGCCGAAGATCGCCGACTATCCCTTCACGACACTGGAACCCAACCTTGGTGTTGTTCGCCTCGACGGCCGGAATGAATTCGTCGTTGCCGACATCCCCGGGCTGATCGAGGGAGCAAGCGACGGGCACGGGCTCGGTCATCAGTTCCTTCGCCACGTCGAACGGGCGCGGGTGCTCGTCTACCTGATCGACCTCGCTTCTGTCGATGGCGCATCACCGGCGGAGCAACTCGCTGTGCTCCGCAAGGAGTTGGGGGCTTACCAGCCCAAGCTTCTCGAGCGGCCAAGCGTGGTTGTCGGATCGAAAGCCGATGTCCTGACAGCTGCTGACTGGGACTTCGCAGACGAAATCGAATTCGAGATCTCGTCGGTTGCGAGGCAGGGCCTCGAACCAATGACGTGGCGGCTGGCTGAACTCGTCAAGGGAAGCCGTACTGAGGACATCGATGACGACGGTTTCGTGATCCACCGGCCAGAGGCGGTCGGTTTCGACATCGTCAGAGAGGACGACGCGTCGTACCGAGTGGTTGGTCGTGCAGCAGAACGCGCCGTGGCCTTGTCTGACATCAGTGACATCGGTGCGTTGATGCACGCTCGCAAGGAGCTCGAGAAGCTCGGGGTCAACAAGGCGCTGCGGAGTCGAGGGCTTCGAGACGGCGACGTGGTTGCCATCGGGTCCTTCTCCTTCGAATACGAAGAAGACACATGAGCCTTGTGGTGGCGAAGATCGGCTCATCGTCGGTCACGCGGAATGGAACCGTGGATCGCGATCAACTCGATCGGCTGGCGG
>CAZYLX010000935.1:0-1828 GCA_964648595.1 uncultured Acidimicrobiaceae bacterium | reverse complement strand
AGAAGGGGTGGGATCATCCGGCGATACAGGAAGCTCCATGTCGGCTCGCCGTGGAGCAGGAGCACCACCGGCCCATCAGCCGGGCCCTCGTCGATGTAGGCCATCCGCAGGCCGTCGACGTCGACATACTTCGGCTCGTACGCGAAATCGGTCAGATCGTTGAAGCGGTCGTCCGGGGTTCGGAGGAAGCTGATCCCCGACGCCGTGGTCTCGGTCTGTGTCATTGACGGATCGTAGATCGATCCCCGCTCGACCGCCCGGCTAGTTCCAGCGCGACCGGAGCGCCGGTTTTGTGACCTTGCCGACCGGGTTACGCGGTAGAGCGTCGACGATCTCCAGGCGTTCGGGGAGTTTGTAGCTGGCGATGTCCTGGGCTCGCAGGTGCTCGATGATCGCGCCGAGTGTCGGTGCTTCGGCGCCGGGCGCCGTCACTGCGAAGAGCCCGACCCGCTCGCCGAGATCAGGGTCGGGGAACGCCACCGCCGCGCACTCTGCGACCGCAGGGTGGCTGCTCACCAACGTCTCGATCTCGGCAGCCGCCACGTTCATGCCGCCACGGATGATGATGTCCTTTGCACGGTCGACAAATCGCAGCAGGTTGGGCGGGCGTTCATCACCGGCGAGCTCGAACACGTCGCCGGTCCTGAAGAATCCCTGCTCGTCGAACTCGGATCCGTCGGAGTCGAGGTAGCCGGCAAACACGGTCGGGCCCGAGAACCGCAACTCACCGGGCCGGCCGGGTTCGGTGATCACCTCGCCGGTCTCGAGGCTGACCAGGCGAACGCCGATCCCGGGACGGTCCGGCACCGGGAAATAGCTGGCCCGCTGGTTTGGGTCGGGCACGACGGCCTGTGTCGACAGCAACGCCGCGCCCTCGTTGGAGCCGAACACGTTGACGATCTCGATGCCACGTTGCTGCCAGCCCTCCACCATCCACGGATCGAGCGGGGCCGAGCCGGAGGAGATGGCGCGGATGTTGGAGAGGTCGACTTCGGCCAGCATCGCGTCGTTGCGGAGCAACATGTTGAGCAGCGGGGGAGGGGCAACGGTGTAGGTGATCTCCTCGCCGGCCAGTTGCTGGAGGAACACGGGGAGGTCGAGTGGCTGGTGCAGGTGCAGTGTCGCCCCCGCCATTGCCCACGGCAGCAACATGCCGCCGATGCCGGCCATGTTCACCACGGGGAACGGGCACAGGATCCGGTCGCCGGCCGTGATGCGGAGTTGATCGACCTGGAACTCGCACGAGGCCAGCCACATCGAGTTGGTGCGGGGCACACCCTTCGGATCCCCGGTCGTACCAGACGTCCAACAGATCGTGACCACGTCGTCCGCGGCGTGTTGGTGTGCGGGCACGGGAAGGGCAGGCTCGGTCGGCGTCAACGAGAGCGGAATGCCGGCCGTGACCTCGGTCGGCCCGAACACGAACAGTGGTGGCGAGCCCCGCTCAGCCAAGACCTCAGCCGCTGCTTCGACCTGATCGGGCCGATCGGGGCGGGCGGCAGTGATCATGGCGCCGACGTCGGCGACACCGCACCCGTGGCGCAGCTCGTGGCGACGGTGTTGGATCGGGAACGGGACAGCGACGGCACCGAGGCGAGCGCAAGCCAGGATGCTGACAGGGAGCTCCACCACATTGGGCAGCTGGATGGCGACCGCCGTGCCCGCTTTCACGCCATGTGCAGCCACGGCCGCAGCGACGGTGTCGATGGCTGCGTCGAGCTCGGTCCAACTCAGGCGAATCGGATCCCCGTGGAAGAAGTCGGAGCGATTGGGGGCATCGGTCAGAGCCAGGGCTGAGCCTCGTTCTGCCACCGCTCGGCGCACGAGC
>CAZYLX010000934.1:0-1830 GCA_964648595.1 uncultured Acidimicrobiaceae bacterium | reverse complement strand
GCCTCGGTGATGGTGCGGCGAATGGCATGGTGGATGACGAGCCCAGGGGTCAATTCCTCGAGCCACTTGCCGGTCACGGGACGGGGGACGGGTCCTTGGTTCGCACCTGGATCGTTCATGAGGGCTCCTCAGCTCTGGCGAGTGTGTTGCGGGCTTGTGCCGCGAGTGGTTCGTCGACCATCTGGCCCTCGAAGTCGATTGCGGCCAGGCCTCGCGCCGAGGCCTTGTCGTACGCGGCGAGCAAGCGACGGGCTCGATCGAGATCGGCGTCGCTGGGCACGAACGCCGCATTGGCAATGGCGACCTGCGACGGGTGGATGCACAGCTTTCCGGCGTAGCCCAGGTTGCGGGCCTGCTCTGCTTCGACTCGATAGACGTCGTCGTTGCGGAAGTCAGTGACGACCTGGTCAACCAAGGGAACGCCGGCCAGGCGAGCAGCGAGGGCCACATGGGATCGTGCGTAGTGGACCTCGTCGTTGCTCTGGGTGCGGACACCGCCCATGTCGGCGATGTAGTCCTCTGCGCCGAAGTAGGCACCGACGACTCGGGGGTGTGCAAGGAGCTGGCGGGCGTCGGCGACGCCGAGTGCCGTTTCGAACCCGGCGAAGATCCCGAGGTGATCGAGGCCGGCTTCATCGAGCGTTCCGGCCGCCCGATCGAGATCGACCAGATTGTCGACCTTTGGGACCACAACTGCGCAAGCCTCGGGAGCAACGCCTTCGGCAACGTCGGCGTCGAACCACCCGGAAGCGACAGCGTTGACGCGAACGATCACGGAGCACCCAGCCCCCACCAGGTGCGGGACGGTGGAACGGGCGATGACGCGGGCTTCGGCCTTGGCGTTCGGTGGAACCGCATCCTCACAGTCGACGAAGAGAAGATCGGCTCCTCGGCCCGGCAGCTTGGCCAGGAAATCCGGGCGAACTGCGGGAGCAATGAGCACTGAACGCATACGCGGCATCGGTGTGAGAGGGATCGGCATCGGACCATCGTTTCAGACCGAACCGACCGACACGAGTACGGTTCGGCGATGAAGGAAGAGTCGAAGCCGCGGGACGCAGGAATCGCCCTCGTCACCGGCGCGTCGAGTGGCATCGGCGCGGCGACGGTCCGTGTCCTCGCCGACGCCGGATGGCAGGTGGTGGCAACGGCTCGGCGCTCGGATCGACTCGAGGCGCTTGCAGCCGAGACCGGGTGCCTGCCCCTGACCCTCGATGTGACCGCAGGTGATGCCGTGCGTCGGGTCGGAATGTCCGAACCCTTCGATCTGATTGTGAACAACGCGGGCTTGGGACGAGCCATGGGCGCCATCTGGGAGGCCTCGGACAGCGATGTCGAGCGCACGATCGACACAAATGTGATGGGGGTCGTCAACGTCATTCGGGCGGTCGTCCCCGGGATGGTCGAGCGAGGTCGGGGCCACATCGTCAACATGAGTTCTGCCCTGGCCCTCTATCCAGGACCGGCAGCGCTCTACGGAGCAACGAAGGGGGCTGTTCACTTGTTGTCGCAGGATCTCCGCCTGGAGTTGCAGGGTACGGGTATCAGGGTCACCGAGATCTGTCCCGGTCGAGTGGCCACCGAGTTCTACGACGTCGCCCTCGACGATCCGAACGCTGCGGCAGCAGCAAAGGACAGCGGGATCCAAGACGTGACGCCTGACGACGTTGCCCAGGCTGTGCTCTACGCCGTGAGCGCTCCGTGGCGGGTGAATGTGAGCATGATCGAGATCGCGCCGACCGAGCAGACGTACGGCGGTGCGCAGTTCACACCGGTCCCCCGCTGACCGCCCCGACCAAACCCTGAGTGAAGGCAGAACCGGCGAGCTTG
>CAZYLX010000933.1:0-1832 GCA_964648595.1 uncultured Acidimicrobiaceae bacterium | reverse complement strand
CAGAGCGCCCTTCGGCGAACGCGCGCCCTCATCGAAGTTGCTTTCCACCCGGGCCACGGCCAGGAGCAGCTCAGGGGCCAGGCCCAGCCGCCGGGCGACCGTTCTCAGAATGCGTTGGTTCTCTTCCCGCCGGCGATCTTCGCTTCCCAATCACCGACCCCGTCGGTGTGATCCTTGCCGATGTTGGTGATGACGGCGACGTCGGCGTCGATCACGTTGGTTGCATCAAAGCGGCCCAGCAACCCGACCTCCACGACAGCCACCTCGGCCCCCACCTCAGCAAAATAGACAAACGCTGCGGCGGTCAGAAGCTCGAATCGGCTCGGCGTGGCCTGCATCAGCGGGAGAACCTCCCGCAGCAACGTGAGGATGCGAGCAAGGTCCTCGTCTGGGATCCAGCGGCCGTCCCAGACGATGCGCTCGTTGATCTGTTCCAGGTTGGGGCTCGTGTAGAGCCCGACCGACAGCTCAGTAGCAGCAAGCAGACGGGTGATGAAGTTCGCCGTTGATCCCTTGCCGTTGGTCCCGGTGACATGGATCGTTCGATAGGCCCGATGCGGGTCACCGAGCAGCCCGAGAAGCTCGGTCATCGGCGCAAGCGTCAGGTTGTCAGTTGCCCCGGCATTCGGCAGTGAGGCAACCGACGCTGCCCGTTCGCCGGCCTTGTTCCCGTGGCCCTCGAGATTGGTGTGCGACTCGAGCCAGGCGATCGCTGTTCTGATGTCCACCGAAAGGAATCGATCAGGACGCAGCGCGGCGCGGCCGACTTCTGGTTTCCGAGCGCGGGATCAATGTGGGATTGACCCGTTCGGTCACTGCGGCCTCGTCGATGATGACCTTGCCGACATCGGTGCGGCCCGGAAGGTCGTACATCACCTCGAGGAGGACCTCTTCGAGGATGGCCCGCAGGCCTCGAGCTCCGGTACCCCGCAGCAACGCCTGATCAGCAATGGCCTCGAGAGCGCCGTCGGTGAACTCGAGTTCGACATCTTCCATCTCGAAGAACTTTTGGTATTGCTTCGAGAGCGCGTTCTTGGGCTCGACGAGGATCTGCACCAGGGCATCCCTCGAAAGGCCGGAAACCGTTCCAGTCACAGGAAGTCGTCCGACGAACTCGGGAATGAGCCCAAACTTGATGAGGTCCTCTGGACGCAGGTGCGAGAAAATGTTGTCCTCGACGTCGGCTGCCTCGGAGACACCCATGTCGGCTCGGAAGCCGATCGACTTCGTGCCCAGCCGGGACCTGATGATGTCATCCATCCCGGCAAACGCACCACCACAGATGAAGAGGACGTTTGTGGTGTCGATCTGCAAGAAGTCCTGGTGCGGATGCTTGCGGCCACCCTGTGGCGGGACCGAAGCGACCGTTCCTTCGAGGATCTTGAGCAGAGCCTGCTGGACACCCTCGCCGGACACGTCGCGAGTGATCGACGGATTCTCGGACTTCCGAGCGACCTTGTCGATCTCGTCGATGTAGATGATGCCATTCTCGGCCCGCTTCGTGTCGAAGTCGGCGGCTTGGATCAGCTTGAGGAGGATGTTCTCGACATCCTCACCGACGTAGCCGGCTTCTGTCAGCGCGGTTGCGTCGGCAATGGCGAACGGCACGTTCAACATGCGAGCAAGGGTCTGAGCGAGGAACGTCTTGCCGCAGCCGGTTGGGCCGACGAGCAGAATGTTCGACTTTGCCAGCTCGACCGCGTCGCCGAGACCACTCGACCCGTGCTGAATCCGCTTGTAGTGATTGTAGACGGCGACAGCGAGGACCTTCTTCGCCTGGTCCTGGCCAACGATGTACTCGTTCAGGAACGAGTAGATCTCTTTCGGCTTTG
>CAZYLX010000932.1:0-1834 GCA_964648595.1 uncultured Acidimicrobiaceae bacterium | reverse complement strand
CGTGCTTACTGGTTGCTGTGTCGCTTGGGAGACCGCTGGGGGAGAGCTGTACTCGGGAGTCAACGTTCCGTCGAAGGCCTTCGGTGAGTACGTCGAGCACACCTACGGCACGCCTCGGATTCCGGCCGCTGAGCTTCAGTCGATGCTCGACGACGACACCGATCTTGTCGTGTTGGACTCTCGGCCTCTCAACGAATTTCGCAATATGAGTATCCCCACAGGGACCGACTGCCCGGGCGCCGAACTCGTGCATCGAGTGAAGGAGATGGCGCCTGACCCGGCGACCACCGTGGTCGTCAACTGTGCGGGGCGAACTCGCAGCATCATCGGTGCCCAGTCACTGATCAATGCCGGGCTCGAGAACCGAGTCGTGGCGTTGGAAAACGGCACGATGGGTTGGGAGATCGCCGGTCTCACTGTTGACCGGGGGCGTGAGGTTCACGCACCAGATCCCACTGCCCCGAGTCGCGCCTGGTCTGAGGCCGCGGCTGCAGACGTTGGTCGTCGGTTCGAGGTCGAGTCGATCGACGTCGACCAACTCGAGCAGTGGAAGGTCGACTCGTCTCGGACGACTTACGTGCTCGATGTTCGAACGGTCGAGGAGTTCGAGGCGGGCCACCGAGCCGATAGTTCCTATGCCGCTGGTGGACAGCTGGTGCAGGCCACCGATGAATATGTAGCAACACGGAATGCTCGCATCGTGTTGGTGGACGACACCGGGGTGCGAGCGACGATGACGGCATCGTGGCTACGTCAGCTCGGTTGGAACGACGCCGTCGTGCTCACCGGTGGTCTCGATGGTGGGGAGCTGGCGAGCGCGCTGGCGGCAGCGCCGGCGATCTCGTGTCGGGTCCCGAACCGCCGGTGTCGGTCGAGACAGCGCCGACGATCAAGGTCTCGGAGTTGGCATCTGTGCTGGGGACCGACGGCCTGGTGGTGCTCGATATCGATTCGAGTGTGAAGTATCGCAATCGGGGTCACATTCCTGGCGCATGGTGGGGCGTGCGGAGCCGGCTCGCCGAAGCTCGTGAGGCGATCGGTCCTGCTGAGCAGTTGGTTCTCACCTCGACGGACGGGCAACTGGCAAGGGTGGCAGTTGCTGACGCACAAGCGCAGTGGCCCGATGCCGAGGTGATCGCCCTTGCTGGCGGCAATCGTGCGTGGCGCCACGCCGACCTCGACATGGAGCTGGGGTTCGAGCGGGCAACGAGCGAACCGAACGACGTTTGGTACAAGCCCTACGACCACCCCGGAGAGGTCGCCGAGCAGCACATGCGGGACTACCTGACATGGGAGATCGCGTTGGTCGACCAGATCGAACGCGACCTCACCATTTCGTTTCCGGCGTTCCCATCCAGCTGACGGGTTCGAATCCCCCTCTCCCCGGGCAGAGATCGTCGTGAGGCTGCGGAACCACTCGCAACATCAGGGACGAAACTGTCCTCAGAAGACGCGCCGGACCGACACCGAGGAGCGCCCCCAACTCGTCGCCGCCGCCCTCTGACGGTGGAGGCCGCTGACTGACCACGACGCGAGATGGCGACGGAGCCGGTCGGAGCGAGCGATCATCGGCACGCGCTACCGACGGTGTGCGGCGCGAGGCCGACATGGAAGGCCTCGCTCGGTCGACGCAGTGAAGCGACGATCGGACTCGTTCGCGTGTGTGGGTATGGTCTGGCGATGACCCGTAGTGCACGCCACGTCAACCTCGCCTCCCGCCCGAACGGGGCGCCCGTTCCCGAGAATTTCGAGGTGATCGAAGCCGAGGTACCTGCCGCGCAGGACGACGAGATCGTCGTCGCCAATCGGTTCATGTCGGTCGATCCGTACATGC
>CAZYLX010000931.1:0-1835 GCA_964648595.1 uncultured Acidimicrobiaceae bacterium | reverse complement strand
GTGGTCGGAATCACGACCGTTGCTCGAATGCGGCTCATCGGTTGGGAGGCGAGCTTATCGCCCGAATCTGTTCGACCGTCTCCACAATGGCGACAGCTTCGGCCGTTCCCGAACCCGGTGGCGGCCCACCATCCAAGTGTTCGAGGCACGCACGCATCTGACGGTGCATGGCGGACCCGGCGGCGACGGGTCGATGCTCGATGACGGGTTGGAGATCGCAGCCACTGGCAATCGTGATGGTCTTGGCGTCGTCGCCAGCGAAGACCGCGACTCCCTCGGTTCCGTGGACTCGGACCTCGCGGATCTTGTCGGCGCTCCGGGTGGAGAACTGGACACTGAAGTCGACACCAGCTTCCGTCATGCCAAGGACATGGCCACCGACGACGTGCTCGGCTCGTCGCTCCAATTGTGCAGCGGAGGGAGCCGGCACCGAGCCGAGCAAGTGGAGAGCGATCGAGAGGTCGTGTGGCACCAACGTCCACAGCGAGTCGACGTCCGTGCGCGGAGAGGTCCAGTTGCAGCGCCGCGTCGCAAGCAACGTGGGTTCGCCGATAGCGCCGCCGCGGGCGATGACCCGAAGGAGATCGATGCCCGGGTGGTGACGCCATGTGTGGAGGATCCGGATGCGGTTCGAGGCTTCGTGGTGGAGCGCTCTGGCCTCCGTGCCGCTCGTGGTGAATGGCTTCTCGACATACACAGGCCCATCGATGTGGCTCAGTGCCCGGCGAGCGAGATCTGTGTGCGTCGAGGCCGGGGTAGCGACGATGATTGCGTCGAGATCGGTCGGCAACGCTTCGAGTTCGCGATGAACCCCCTCGCCGTCAGCCTCGAGGAGCGATGCGGATGGCTCGGGATCAGCGACGATCACCTCGACATCGAGTTCACGCAACTCCCGGCGGATCAGCTGCCCCCATTGCCCACAGCCGACAAGCCCGATCCGACGTTCACTCACCCATGCACCATTCGCTCATTGACAAGGCCCTCGAGATGTAGTTGGGCTGCGTTGATTGCCGGTTCGTAGTGGGCGGGGTCGATCACCACGGATCGAAGGGCCCGTCGTCGGTTTGAAGCGAACGGGAAAGCGAAGTTCTTTCGCAGGAGCTTCATCGCCGGATCGATCTCGTCACTGGACAAGAGCAGGTTCGAGGGTCGAGTCGAGCGGGTCGCCCGGTTGTCGATGACATTGAAGTGAAGATGTGGGCGCCGTCGCAGGAGATCGATGCGCCAGACCTCCTCACCGAGAGCGCGGACGCTGATGGCCGGCCCCTCGTCACCGCCGTCGCAGAGCCAGTACGACTCGATGACGAGGCCAGGACCAGCAGGATGCTGTCGCTCCTCGAGGACCGTGAGGTTTCGCTTGGTGTAACGACGCCTGATGATCCAACGCCGGACTTGGTACGGAAGTCTCCCCTCGATCGCCCTTCCTAGATGCATCATCACTTCCTAGCCCCGGTTTCGAGCAGAGGCAATGAGGTCATCTCGCGCCGCGCTCGATCTGGCCCAGAGCTCAGGGCACAGTCGAAGACGGCGAGGGACCGTCGATCCCCGAACATCGGGGCACCGTCCTCGAACGCAGCAGCAGGCATCTCGTTTCGTTTCAGCAGTCCTGGATGTAGCTCGAGCGGGCGCACGGAGCCTGCTGGAAAATCATGAGCAAGCCAAAGATTTCTTGAAACATGGCCGGCAGCGTGCGGAATGCGTCGCACGGACCGCTCGTCCTTGCGTGCCGATGGCAGCACAGTGAACCCATGACCGCCACCGGCCTCAAGATTGTCTCGTTTAGGTTCCCTGAATTCCGCCGGCAGCGTGAACACCAAATGAAAATAGGGAGGCGG
>CAZYLX010000930.1:0-1836 GCA_964648595.1 uncultured Acidimicrobiaceae bacterium | reverse complement strand
AGATCCTCGGCACCAACACTCCGAATCAGCCGGCGAAGACGCTCGACATAGGCCTCAAGGCGATCGACCGGGATGTCGTTTGTGGCCCATCCGCACAGGTTGTCTACCACGAGATGGAATCGAACTCCGGGTTCGTGAAGCCTCCGTACATCGTTGCAGAACGACACGACGCTGTGCAACACGAGCAACTCACCAAGGCCGACATCGAACGACAAGTCGTCGACCTCAGGATTCAGACTCGCGTGATAGCCCGAACCGATGTCATAGAAGAAGCGGACTGGCTGGTTCCGCGACACGTCCCGTTGGAGTAGAGCGGAGACGCCTTCGCGATATCCTTCGGATTTCGCGCGCCCAAGGTGGCCATACCTGCGGCTCACAAGAAGATCGAAGAGGGACACGATCGCATCCACCTCGGTCGACGAACGATCAAACTCCGCTCGCTCGGACAACTGTCTGAGAATCGTATCGAGAAAGCCCTCAACCTGCCCGTAGGCACCCGGCTCTTCCCCCATGTCCAAACGCACGCCCACCGCGACACTCTCCTCCCATTGCCCCCGCTACACAAGCGACACTCCCAGAATCGTTCCCTCATCGGCCTCTTCGATGAAGAGGTTTGGGGTTCGACCTCTTCGAACCGGACCGGCCAGGAACCCGCAATTCCGCCCATCGTCAGAATACCCACCGCACACCAGCTCGCACGCTCTGGGATTCCAAACGGCTTCGGTCTCAACCCACCCTAGCTCCGCCGGATTGGCGAAGGCCATCGCGGCTCTCGGCGTCTTGCACCTCTTGACGTCCGCAGCCGATTCGGCGCCGGACCGAGTGAACAGACCACTCGAAGCACGGGCTTTCGTGCCTACCAGCGGAACCAATGGCCGTTCGCTTCGCTCATCCATCGACAGGTCGGGCAGCTCTTCGCATGGATGACGCACATCGACTGCCCCCTCCGCCGGGCCAGTCGCCGAAAGCGGGGTTTCGGCCTGCCACAGGCTGAAACACACGAGCGCAGCAGTGCTGCTAAGCAGATTGGACTATTGGTGCACAGATGCGCCCGCCTACAGAGGCTCGGAATCCCTATCTGGGCGATTGACCACCAAGAAGGAGCCAGAATCGGAAGAAGTCTCGAGCGTAGTGGATGATGAACATCGCGTACGCATACTTCAACCGGTCGACCGGCGAGCCAATCTCGTCGGAACGCAGCGCTTGCACCACCGAGGGGACGGGAGGCACGAGACCTCTTACCGTGCCGCGCACGTCGTACGGAAACGGCTTCCCACCGAGGGATGCAAGATCGCGGACGCCCGCCATTGTTCGCCGCATCTTCTGAAGAGATGATCGGATGGTCCTACGAGCCGGATGTCTCACGACTACTGAGTCTGCATATTCCATACAGAATCCGGCGTCGATTGAGCGGTTCCCGAAATCGAGATCACCACCAGACCTGAGCGTAGTGTTGAACCCGCCGACCGCTCCGAACACAGCTCGGCGAACGAACAGGTTGGCCGTCGCGGCATACCGGTGTTGCCTGACGAAGAAGTCCTGCGGGAACGCGTTCACGAGCTCATACAACTCGACCGGAGTCCGACGTCTGGCGTCGCGAGGAAAGACTTCGATCCGCCCTCCGATGCTTGCAACATCCGGGTGGTCGTTCAGGTATCTGATGCCTTCAACCAGCCAGTCGGGTTCCGGGATGCAATCCGCATCCGTGAATGCAATGATCGATCCCTGCGCCACCCGAACGCCAGCGTTTCTCGCTGCGTAGGAACCTGGCGCTGACTCAAAGAGGATCTCGGCGTTGGCGCCTGTTGCGAGACGCGGAGAATCGTCCGAACCATT
>CAZYLX010000929.1:0-1837 GCA_964648595.1 uncultured Acidimicrobiaceae bacterium | reverse complement strand
CATTTAGCCGCTGGTTTGTTCGAAAAACAACATCTCTTTTTCACTTCAAAAAGCGACGGCCATCGGTGCAGCCTAGGACAAACGTCACTTGTATTCCAAACACTGTTTGGACATAATGCTCCAACAGTGTTTGAGAGCCCAACGCTGATTGATCAAAGGACACCGCAATGTCAGTCGATGCTCGATTCGCCCGCCCGTTCGTCTTGGGCGCCGGCCCGGTTGGTCGGGCCATCGCCTCCGCGCTCACCGAGCGAGGCCATCAGCCGGTGGTCGTCACCCGATCGGGCACCCAGATCAAGGGCGCTACCGCTCGGGCCGCCGACCTCAACGATCCGACGGCGGCGATCACTGCCCTGTCAGACGCAACGATCGTGTTCACTGCGGCCCAGCCCGAGTATCACCGCTGGGCCGAGGAGTTCCCAGCGCTCCAGAGCTCCATTGTCGGAGCTTGCAAAGGCGCAGGGGCCCCGCTCATGGTCGTCGAGAACCTCTATGGATATGGACCAGCGGATGGTCCCTTCACCGAAGCGACCCCGATGCAGGCCACGACCAAGAAGGGCAGGGTGCGAGTCGCCCTCTGGAAGGAGCTCGAGCGGGCGTCGGCTGATGGATCGATTCAGATGGCCGTTGTGCGAGCGAGTGACTTCATCGGTGCAGGGGTCGAGGGATCAGCGTTCGGCGACCGGTTCTTCGGGCCGCTGGCGAAGGGCAGGTCGGCCCAGACTGTTGGTGACCCAGACGCGGAGCATTCGGTCACGTTCGTTCCCGACGTCGCAGAGGCACTGGTGCGGGTGGCCGAGGATGACACCACATGGGGTCGTGCGTGGCATGTGCCGAGCGCGCCGGCGGTGACACAACGACGGTTGGCTGAAATGGCTGCTGCTGCCGTGGGTGAGCGAGGGGCCATCAAATCGACCCCAGTCTGGATGCTGCGGCTACTCGGCCTCTTCGTGGCTCCGGTCCGAGAGACGATTGAGATGCTCTACGAATTCGAAGAGGACTTCGTCATCGACTCGTCGGGCTTCACGAGCCACTTTGGTATGCAGGCAACGTCGCTCGATGAGGCGCTTGCTGTGGTCATGGCTCACGAAGCTGCCTGACCAGCGGGCCATCGACTGAGAAACTTCAGGAACGCCCGGGGCCATCAGGCTGAAGCGTTCGCTCGTAACCTGACCGCCGTGATTGCCCTCGCCACCTCGAGCCCCGAGGACACCCGAGCTCTTGCCGCCGCGGTGTCCGAGCACCTCGTCGTCGGCGACCTTTTGGTTCTGGCCGGCGACCTCGGTGCAGGCAAGACGTGTTTCGCCCAGGGTCTCGGCGCTGGGCTCGGGATCACCGAGCGGATGACCAGCCCGACCTTCACCTTGGTGAATCGTTATCAGTCGGGCCGTCTCGAGCTACACCATCTCGACGTCTATCGACTCGACGACATCGCTGAGACGCTCGACCTCGACCTTCCTGAGCTCCTCGAGGTCGGGGTGACCGTGATCGAGTGGGGTGAGGAAATCGAGCAGGTGCTACCCGTCGATCACCTGACGGTTCGGCTTCGGTATCCCGACGTTTCGGCAGAGGACCAGCCCGACGACGATGCTCGCGTGTTGCAGCTCGAAGCCGGCGGGCCGAAGTGGGGCGAGCGGCTGACGAGGATGGCCTCTGCCCTCGAATCGTGGAGCTCATGACGAAAGTGCTTGCAGTGACCTCGTCGACCGCCGTTGTCGGCGTTGCCGCAGCCCTCGACGGCGTTGTCGTTGCCTCCGAGCAAGTCGCTACCGACCGACGTCACGCCGAGGAACTGACGCCGATGGTGGCGTCGGTTCTCGCTGCCGCTGGATGGGTC
>CAZYLX010000928.1:0-1842 GCA_964648595.1 uncultured Acidimicrobiaceae bacterium | reverse complement strand
ATGGGATCTCGAGGGGCCTTCAACTTCACAATGACGCTGGAGCTGCGTGACGGTGGTCATCACTCAGGCAACTGGGGAGGTCTGCTGGCCAACCCGGGAATCATCATGGCCAACGCAATCGCGTCAATCGCCGATCAGAACGGGCGCGTGCTGGTTGATGGATGGCAGGCAGAGGAGATGAGTGAGTCGGTGCGGGCCGCGATCGGTTCCATCCAGGTCGGCGGTGGCGACAACGATCCTGCTGTCGATCCCGACTGGGGCGAGCCCGGGTTCACGCCCGCCGAGCGGGTCTTTGGAACGAACACGTTCGAGGTACTTGCCTTTGAGACCGGCAATCCTCAGAATCCTGTCAACGCCATCCCTCCTCGGGCTGTCGCCCATGGGCACCTCAGGTTTGTTGTGGGAACCCGTGGCCGCGACCTGTTGCCGGCGTTGCGCACGCACCTCGACGCACGCGGGTTCCATGACATTGAGCTCGGGGCCGCCGGGGAGCCGATGGAAGCGACTCGCCTCGATCCCAATGACCGCTGGGCTCAGTGGGCGATTGAATCGATCGAGCGTGCGGCGGGCCGGCCCGTTGCCGTCCTACCCAATCTCGGGGGAAGCCTTCCCAACGATGTGTTCGCTGAGGTGTTGGGTCTCCCGACCATCTGGGTCCCCCACTCCTACCCCGGGTGCTCTCAACACGCTCCAAACGAACATGTGCTGCTGTCGGTGTGCCGGGAAGGGATCCGGATCATGACGGGACTCTGGTGGGATCTCGGTTCTGGCGCGGTGCCACAACGAGCCAGGAGCTGACCAGGCACGACGCAGTATTCGTCCCCACACGTCCGAGGCAGCAGCGTCGATCAACCGAGGGTCAGCTCAGATCAAGCGTGAAGATTCCACGCTCGTTGGTGTTGGAGTCGGCAAGGAAGAACATCGCCAGGTCAGCGGCTCCGTCGTTGTCGCTCGCCGTATCGAATTTGAGACGGAACTGTGCTCGATCCTCGCCGGTGTCGACGGCACGGGCGACAGCAGCGGTGACATCGCACTCAACTCCGCTGTCACCCACTCGAATGCAGGTGACGGCGGCACCGGTTGGAGGAAGGTCGAACAGCCCCGGGTTGAACGAGTCGTAACTCACCGGCTCGGCCTGGAGGGCACCGAGATCGACGAACGGGCTACCGCGGACGGTGAGGGCCTGGGAGCTGAGCACGGCTCGACCTGGCGTAGGAGTTCCCCCAGGGATGTCGAACGTCAGCCAGATCTGGACACCGTCCCCGTTCGGGAAATTCTGATTGAGGTTGTCGCCGGCGAACAGTCCAGTTCCGCTTCCCGCGAATCCGCGGGGCGTGTGGCCTTCCATCGAACCGCCGTGGTTCTGGATCTGGAATGGAAGGGCCCCCGAACCGGCCGTGTCGTCGGCTGAAGCATCGTCTGCGACAGCCCCGGACGAGGACGATCCGCAGGCCGAGATCAGCACCGCAAGCACAACCGCAGCGGCCAACCCTCTACCGCGTCCCATCAACCAGTCCTTCGGCGCCATAGCGCGCAACCTTCTCTTCCTGCCCGGTAATTGTGATCCCGTTGGTGCCCGAGAACATGAGGCGGCCAGCGTCATCGGTGGCGTGGCGCAGACCGAGGATGTGACCGACCTCGTGACTCGATACCCGCTCGTCGTGCACGCTTGGTTCATCGACGACGAAGAACACCGTGCTCCCGACCGGGGTGAATCCGTTCACACCGGCGGCGGTGGCAACGTAGAAGCCGTTGATGACGCCGGGCTCTGGAACGTCGAACGTCCGCCCGACCTGTTCGAAAAACAGGGTGGTGTCACCGGATCGGGCAATCGCTTCGAGC
>CAZYLX010000927.1:0-1842 GCA_964648595.1 uncultured Acidimicrobiaceae bacterium | reverse complement strand
CGGAGCGCCAAGGCCCTTATTGGGCCTGATCGCAGATGCCAGATACCAGATACCAGATCCGCCCACCGGTGTTGCGATATCCGGCATCCGGCATCAGAGCGGGTGGGTGACCGGGCACGATAGAATGGCCTCTACACAATGGCGAACAACAAGAAAAAGAAGAAGAAACAGAACGAAAACGACGAGGTGGGTTTTCCGCTGCGGGTTGCCTGTGTCGACATGGGTTCGAATGCGATTCGTTTTCTCGCCGCCGAGTTCAGTGAGGAGGGCGATTTCACCACCCTGGCCGCTGAACGGCGTCCGGTGCGACTCGGCCACAGCGTCTTCCTTTCCGGTGTGCTCGATTCCCTGGCGATGGACGAGGCGGTCGCAGCGCTCAGTGATTTCAAAAGACAAATGGACACTTTCGAGGTCGAGCACAGTCGTACAGTAGCGACTAGCGCTGTCCGAGAGAGTAAAAACGGCAACGAATTCGTCAACCGCATCCGCAAAGAAACGGACCTCGAACTCGAGGTAATCAGTGGATCGGAGGAAGCTCGCCTCGTCCACGTGGCAGTCGCGACGCGAATTCCGCTTGGGAGCCGAAAGTGGCTGCTGGTCGATCTCGGCGGCGGAAGCGTCGAGGTTTCGTTGGTTGATGAGCACGGCGCGTACTGGAGCGAGTCCCACACCATGGGTTCCGTGCGCCTGCTCGAAGAGTTGACCGATGCTGGAGCTGATCCCGGCCGTTTTCGGCGGCTTCTCGCCGAATACATTTCCGTGCTCAAGGTCCCGGCGATGGCGGACGGCCAGCAGGTAGCCGGGTACATTGCGACCGGCGGCAATATCGAAGCGCTGGCAAAGCTCGCGGGCTTCGAGGACGAGATCGGGGTCACTCGTTTGCCGATCGACACATTGCGCTCGCTGATCGAGCAGCTTGCGCGGCTCTCGTACAGGCAGCGGGTCGACGAACTCGGGTTGCGTGATGACCGCGCCGATGTCATCTTGCCGGCGGCCATGGTCTACGAACGACTCGGTGAGCTGTGTCAGGCTAGCGAAATTCTGGTTCCCCACGTTGGCATCAAGGAGGGTGTTCTTTACGACCTCGTCAACCGGTTGACGAAGCGCAGCGATCACGAGGACCGTCAGGAGCGGGAGATTCTGAACAGTGCCGCAGTATTGGGTCGCAAGTATCTCTTCGACGAAAAGCACGCGCGCCACGTCGCATCGCTCGCGACATCACTTTTTGACCAGCTGAAGTCGCTGCACGGGCTCTCGGGTTCGGATCGGAAGATTCTGCTCGCCGCAGCGATGTTGTGCAACATCGGCCAGTTCGTGAGCTACAAGGGCCACCACAAACATTCCCTCTATCTCATATCTCACTCAGAACTCCCGAGTTTCGGCCAGGCCGAAATGTCGATGGTTGCGAACGTTGCCCGCTACCATCGCAAGGCCCATCCACAGCCACATCATTTTGCCTTTTCCGAACTGGCCCCCGAAGAACAAGAGCGGGTGGTGAAACTGGCGTCCATCCTGAGAATCGCTGATTCACTTGACCGCGAACACACCCAACGGGTCACAGGAGTCAACGTGATGATCGGAGAAGACGAGGTATCGTTGTGGCTCGATGGGACTGCGGGGCTGCTCCTCGAGGGCTGGACCCTGAAAAGGAAGGCAAACCTCTTCAGCGATCTCTTCGGGCGCAAGATCTCACTGCGCTTTCTCGGTGAAGAGCAGCCGATCGAAAAGGCGGAGGCATGACAAAGACCATGAATCGGTGCGGCTGGTGTGGGAAGGACCCCCTCTACGTGGCCTACCATGACGAGGAGTGGGGTGTGCCGGTTTACGACGACCGAACCCTCT
>CAZYLX010000926.1:0-1843 GCA_964648595.1 uncultured Acidimicrobiaceae bacterium | reverse complement strand
AAGAGTTGTGGGGCGCCCCCGTAGAGCCGCCCCACCAGAGGAATCCGCCGATGTCACCGCCTCCGCCCGCCGGAGCTGGTGAACAACGGATCCTCGTGTACCCGCACCTCACAGTGAACTTCAGTCACGCTACGTGAGCAATGGTGCATTCGACCCGACGTGTCGAGTCGAACGGCCCGGTGTGGCATGATCATCGAGTGCTCGAAACCGGTCTTCGTCCTCGCGTCTTGTCCATTGTGCTTGCCGGTGGTGAGGGCAAACGGCTGATGCCGCTCACCGCCGATCGAGCGAAGCCAGCGGTCCCGTTCGGTGGCCCATATCGGCTCATCGACTTCGCCGTCTCCAACCTGGTAAACGGCGGCTACCGCAAGATCGTCGTGCTGACGCAATACAAGAGCCACTCGCTCGATGTCCACATCTCGAGAACGTGGCGGCTGTCGAGCATGCTCGGCAACTACGTCACGTCGGTCCCGGCCCAGATGCGTCGGGGCCCGCAGTGGTTTGCCGGCTCCGCCGACGCGCTGTTCCAGAACGTGAACCTGGTGCATGACGAGCAGCCTCGATACATCTTCGTGTTCGGCGCCGATCACATTTATCGCATGGACCCTCGGCAGATGCTGGATCAGCACATCCAGTCGGGCGCCGGCGTCACGGTTGCCGCGCTGCGGTCTCCCCGATCAGAGGCTCATCAGTTCGGGGTGATTCATGCGCCTGACGGCTCGAAAATCGACAGTTTCCTCGAGAAGCCCGCTGACCCGCCCGGGCTCCCGGACTCTCCCGACGAGTCGTTCGTCTCGATGGGCAACTACGTCTTCGACGCCGACGTGCTGCTCGACGCCCTTCATCGGGATTCCGAGGTCGAAGGCTCCAAGCACGATCTGGGCGGCGACCTCATTCCAGCGCTTGTCGCCGACGGAGCGGCCCACGTCTACGACTACTCCACCAACACGGTGCCGGGCGACGGTGAGCACCAGGCTGGGTATTGGCGAGACGTGGGAACGCTGGATGCATACTTCGACGCCCACATGGATCTCGTGCAACCACTCCCGGCGTTCAGCCTCTACAACGATGATTGGCCGATCTTCACCCTCGGCCGGTCGCTGCCTCCGGCCAAGCTTGTCACCGACGGCAACACACGCCCCGAGGTCGCCAACACGATCGTCAGCAACGGCGCCATTCTCAGCGGCTGCAACGCGACCGAGTCCGTCATCTCGCCGAACGTTCGCGTATTGCGAGACGCTGTGCTCGACGGTGCCGTGGTGTTCGAGGACTGTGTGATCGGCGAGGGCGCCGTGGTACGACGGGCGGTGCTCGACAAGAACGTCGTGGTGCCGCCGGGGGTGCGAATCGGCGTTGATCGTGCCGAAGACGAGGCCCGCTTCACCGTCTCGGACGGCGGCATCGTTGCTGTGCCGAAGAACTACCGGTTCGACTGAAGGGCCTGATAGAGGTCGATGTGTTGCTGGGCCGGGGTTTGCCATGACCAGTCGCTGGTCATCCCCCGCTTCTGCATCGCCCGACGGCGAGGCGCAGACGCGAGGTTTCGGACAGCCCGGTGGGTCGCGTCGACGAGACCAGCAAGATCGTTGGTCGTTGTGAGGAAGCCCGTGCCGCGCTGGCGGTCGACGTCGATGTCGATGATGGTGTCGACCAGACCACCTACTGCTGTCGCGATGGTGGGGGTGCCGTACGCCATGGCCTGCATCTGCGCGAGGCCACAGGGCTCGAAGTGGCTCGGCATGCAGAAGGCGTCTGCACCGGCGAACAACAGGTGGGCCAGTGGCTCGTCGTAGCTGTCGGTGATGGCGAAGAACACATCGGGGTGCGCGTCGGCGGCTGATCG
>CAZYLX010000925.1:0-1853 GCA_964648595.1 uncultured Acidimicrobiaceae bacterium | reverse complement strand
TCTGGCACCGGGGTCAACACCGCCGGTTTCGAACCGGCCGTCGATCGGGTGCTCGCATCGCTCGACCTGCGTGACTACCTCGCGTACGATTCGATCAGCAGCCCAGGGTCGGGGTGGAACCCCGACTTCGACATGCTGTTCGAGGCCCCGCTGCGCAACTCGGATTACCTCCTCGTTTCAGAACGGCTGGGGAACACGTTCTTTGATCTCGTCGCTCTCGACAAGCAGGGCGACGAAATCACTGGCGGCAACGTCGTCGGCTTCGATGCCGCCTACCGCTGGAATACGGGCTTCGCCCCTTCGAACCAGCCAACCCAGCCGATGTGGTTCACCGTGATCGACATCGAGCAGTTCGGAGTCGACACCGAGGACACGCCGATCTACGGCTTCCGTATCGACAACGACGGCGAGGCTGACGTCAAGTTCTTCGGACTTGCGACAGACCCGTTCGAGCCGGCCATGGATCTCGACAAGACCGTCTACGCCGGTCATGACAGTGGCGCCTCATGCGACGGCACAGAGTTGGCCAGCGTCGCCATTGGCGCGCCGGTCACCTACTGCTTCAATGTCACGAACAGCGGCGAGGCCGATCTCGACGACCTCACGATCACGGATGCAGATCTCGGCCTTTCGGCCGCTCCCATCGGCGACTTCACAACGGTGAGCGGCACGCTTCCGCTGGCCGAAGGAAACAGCATTGTGCTGGCCTACGAGTCGACGGCGACCGCCACGGTCATCAACACAGCGACTGCCGCGGCGAACGTCTTGTTGGCCGGAGGCGGCGTGAACACCGTGCTCTCACCGGAGACCGCGACCGACACAGCCCGAGTCGAGGTTCCCGCTCCGGCCTCGATCTCTGGTGAGGTCGTCGACGATCTTGGCGCAGGAATCCCCGGGGTCACGATCACGTTGAGCGGGACTGCCGCAGGGACGACAACGACGGCGTCTGACGGCTCCTATTCGTTCGCTGGTCTCGCTGCCGGTACCTACACCGTCGCTGAGACGCAACCGACCGGGTATGGCGATGGTGGCGAGACAGCTGGCTCCGAGGGTGGGACGGTGACCGATGATCAGATCGCCGGCATCGTGCTGGCCGCTGGTGACGACTCGATCAACAACGACTTCGACGAAATCTTGATCGTTGCTCCGGCCTCGATCGCCGGAACCGTGGTCGACGACCTCGGCCGGCCGATCGCTGGTGTGACGGTGACCTTGGGTGGCGCTGCATCGGCTACCACGGTGACCGCCGCCGATGGCACCTACTCGTTCACTGGCCTCGCTCCCGGCACCTACACCGTCACCGAGGGCCAGCCCGTTGGTTATGGCGATGGCGCCGACACGGCCGGTCCGGCTGGTGGCACGGTCAGCAATGACCTCATCAGTGACATCGTGCTCGCCGCAGGCCAGGCCTCAGTCGACAACGACTTCGCTGAGACCACGGCAAGCGTTGCCGGCACGGTCGTCGACGATGGCGGCTCCGGCATCGCCGGTGTGACGATCACGTTGGCGGGCACGAACGACGTCGGTGACCCGGTATCGATGACCACCACAACCGACTCCAACGGCAACTATTCGTTCACGGGGCTCTTGTCCGGAACGTACACCGTCACCGAGAGTCAGCCGACTGGCTACGACGATGGCGGGGAAACAGCCGGTTCGAGTGGCGGGACGGTCACAAACGACGTGATCTCCGAGATCGTGTTGGCCGCGGGCGTTGCCTCGATCGACAACGACTTCGCCGAGGTGCTCCAGGTCTCCGTCGCCGATGACCTGGCGAATACCGGATCGGAGACTTCTCTGGTCGTTGCGTTTGGTCTGCTGTTCATCGTGAGTGGTGCCATTCTCAGCCTCGG
>CAZYLX010000924.1:0-1854 GCA_964648595.1 uncultured Acidimicrobiaceae bacterium | reverse complement strand
ACCGCCAATCGCCCGGCTCCTCACCAAGAGGCCCTGGCTCCTCCCCCGGCTCATAGCCGGCAGGCGGCCCGACCACGACGCTGCCGAAACGACAGCCCTATGAGCGCCCATCGACCCGCCAGCCCCGAGGATCTGCGCAACACGATCGATGCCCAGGTCGGCCGGCGAGTGCCCGGCCTGGCGATCGTGGCGGTCAATGCTGACGAGGTCCTGCTGTGCGAAGCCAGCGATGCAGCCAAACTCTCACCCGAAGTCGAGATGGGCCCCGACACGATCTGCAACTGGTTCTCGATGACCAAGCTGGTCACCGCAACCGCCGCCGTGCAACTTGCCGATGACGGTCACCTGGATCTCGACGCCCCCGTGTGCCGGTGCTACGAGCCCTTCGAGATGACCCGGACTGCCCTGCGTTCGTGAAGCACTTGGTCGAGAAGCATCGTCGTCTGCGGTTCGATCCAGCCACCACCGCTGCTCATTCGAATCTCGGCTACCTCGTCCTCGGCGAGATCATCGAAGCAGCCTCCGGCGACAACTTCGAGAACTACATCTGACGCCGGATCCTCGAGCCCCTTGGCATGGACCACACCGACTTCAGCGCGGGTCCCAACGCCCAGTGGGCGACTCCCCATCAGCTACGCCGAAGCGCGATCGGAGCGTTCTTGCCGGCCCTGGTCCCCCGCAAGATCATCGGACCCACCGTTGGCCGGTTCCGAACCTTGCGTCGCCCCTGCTATGTCGACGGCGTCGCCTATGGCGGACTGATTTGAGATCACGGATTCCTGACCGAATGGCCGCCCCTGCGGGCATCTGCGGCGTCAGTCGACGTAATCCCCGTCCCGCAATTCGATCGGCTGGCCGTGCGGCGTCCGCTCTGCCGCCCGCCGCCAGGCCTCTCGCGTCCGTTCCTGCTCGCCAACCGACGCCGCACCCGACGACGCCACCAACCGCTCCAGCGCGGCGAGCCAGTGGTGGTAATACGTCTCGCCGGTGTCCGGATCGCCGGCCGCTTGCGCCCGCTCGATCTCCTCTGCCAACGTCGCCGCCCACTGCGGCCAGGTGAACAGACCCTGCTCGTGCAGCCGCACCGCCATCGCGAACGAGTGGGCCTCCCACGGTTCGCGGAACACCGGCTCGCCGTCGGCCTCCGGCTGACCCGGCAGCAATGCCGCCGACTGCGCGGTCACGATCCGTCCTCCGCGACCGCCGATAGGTACGACTCCCACGCGTCGACCGACACTCGCTGGCCGGGCGGGGCGTCGTCCCACAACTCGCGAGCGTCGAACACCACTGTGTACAACCACTCCGGTTGCTCGCCCTGACCGTGGGCGTTCGTGTCGGGCAGCACGTGTGCGCCATGGACCCTCTCGACCGTGCCGACGTGCCCGGCGACGTACGCTGGCAACCGCGTGTGGTGATCAACCCGACCGGCACGTGTCCGCACCCAATCGCCCACACCGAATCTCGCCGGCCCGACAGGCGAGCGCTCCGCCGGCCCGCCGCGCGCCATCGCCGCAGCAACCTGATCGGCCGCAAGCACCCTTCGCTCCGCGTCACCTGGAGCGGCCGAGTGACCCAACGCGATCTCCGAAGCCGTCACCAACCCGCTGTCGACGAGCAAGCGCTCCAGCCCGGCGGTCCAGATCTCGTAATAGGTCAGGTCGGCGTAGTTCGGCAGCGTCTCCCGTGCGGCCCGGCTCATGTCGATGTTCCAGCCACCGGGTGCACCGGCGGCGAGGGTGAGCGCCAGCGTCTTGGCCTCCCACTCGTGGTGGAACACGACACCCTCGGGCTCGTACTCGATCGGGCCGTGCCCGGTCGTGCCGCCGAGGTCGGCGTGGGTGACGTACCCGCTCA
>CAZYLX010000923.1:0-1855 GCA_964648595.1 uncultured Acidimicrobiaceae bacterium | reverse complement strand
TGACTACGGCCCAGATCCCGGTGGCCGAGTATGAGAAATTCGCCCCCCAGTTCAATCCCGTCCGGTTCGATGCAGCCGACTGGGTCCGCAATGGGCGATTCGCAAGGTGATCTGATCTTCGCGTGGCCGGAAGCCGCCGCCATGCAGGTTGATGCCGTCTGACCGGGCAGCGCCGATGAGCGCCTGCACCTGGCCCCCGATCTGCTCATTCACGATGATGGGGGGAATCGCAACCGACATCGGCTGCCTGGGTACGGCATCCGGCGCGGGTTGGGCCGCGGTCTCCGCACCGTCGGCGCTGCCGGCAGCTTGGACGATCTCCTCACCCGTCGCTGCACCGCGATCGTCCGGGACGCCGATGGGCACCTGGACCGTCACCGACGTCACCGTCACCATCGCGACTTCATCGACCTCCTCGGTCAGCACCTCATGGGTCCACCGGTCGATCGCCCCGGAACGGGCGACAACCATCAACTCGAAGCGCTCACCGATTTGCCTGGCGTTGCGGGCGAGCAGCTGCGCTGCGTCATCGGCTGCCACTCGCTCGGCCAACTCGATCAAGCCTGCTTCGACCTCGAGCTCTGCGGTCGCCAACGCTGCGTCGGCAGCTTCCACTCGCTCGATCAGAGCATCCGTCACAGCAACGACTGGCTGGTCTTGGCGGGCTCGCTCCGCCTCACTTCCGTACGTCTCCTGCAGCCCCAGGTCTCCCAGCACCCACATCGAGATCGAGAAGCCCTCGACCTCCTCTTCCATGTCTGCCCGATGATCGAACGCTGCATCACGAACCAGCTCGAGAGCAAGCAGTTCCTCCTCAGCGCGAATTCGAGCGGCCTCGGTTTCCACTGCAGCCGCGTTCGTGTGGGACTCGTACTCGACGGTTGGCAAGCGCCGCCCCGGAATCTCTGATTCCTGGATGGTCCACGGGTCAAAGACGATGGCCTCCAGAGCTGCGATCTCGAGCTCGATCCCGCTCCCGACGATTCGATCGTCTTGCGCGCCGGCCGGCCCTGCGGTCACGGCCATGACGAGCGCGAGCACGGCCATGACCCGCACCGCGGCGCAACGTACGCATCGATCGAAAACAGGGCGATTCTGCACACCCTTACTACGACCATTTCAGGGCCGGGGTGTGCGAAGTTGGGCCGTTCGGACCAGTCGATCGGTGTGCCATCTCACCAGGTGATCTGCCCCTCCACATACCGTCAGACTTGTTAGCGTCCCTGCACCGAGATCACACGATCCTGTACCGGCCCCAACCGCACTCGCCGAAGCGGTTCTCTTCTCATCTGGTAGCCGCTATGACCACCGACTTGTACCCCTCCGTCGAGGAATCGAACGACCCGCCGATCGGTGAGGTCGCGGACATCACTGCCGCGGGCACGAAGGGTGTGAGCGCGACCTCCGCCGCGTCCGCACTCCTCGTCGGTATGGCCTTCCTGATGGTCGGAAACGGGCTCGGTGCGTCTGTCGTCGGCATCCGAGCGGAACTCGAGTCGTTCAACGGGTTGGCCACGGGCGTCATCATGGCTGCCTATTTCGGTGGCTTCCTCGTTGGATCCCGCCTGGCCATCCGCCTCCTCGCGGGCGTTGGCCACGTGCGTGTTTTCGCGGCCCTTGCATCGCTTGCATCGACCGTCGCTCTGGTGCAGGCCATCGCTGTGTATCCGGCGGTCTGGGGACCCGCTCGATTCGTCACCGGCATGTGTATGGCCGGGTTGTACGTGGTCGCCGAGTCGTGGCTCAACGACATCGCCACACCAGAAACCCGCGGGCGGATCCTTGCGGCGTACATGGTCGTGTCGATGGGCGGGATCGCCATCGGCCAGGCCTTGCTCGTCACCGCCAGCGCTCT
>CAZYLX010000922.1:0-1859 GCA_964648595.1 uncultured Acidimicrobiaceae bacterium | reverse complement strand
CTTGATGACTTGGCCGTCGTGCTCTGAGACCACCATCTCGGTGGTTCGATCGTGGGCGTCGAGTTTCGATTTCCAGCGTTCGTCGCCCTCTGCGAGTGACTCTGATGTCGATTCGACGATGTCGGTGAATAGAACGGCAGCGTATGTGCGGAGTATCGGTGACGCTGGAGTTGTCTCGGTGATGAATGCGACGTGACGGTCGTAGACGTCTCTCCAGTACGAGGCGAACTCGACGATGTGGTCGTCGCCGGGAATCTCGATGAGTGTCGCGTCGGGTATCTGCTCTGCCCATGCTCGGGCGTGGCCTATGTGATAGGCGCGATTCCCAATTGTGTGAGTGACCAGCGTTGGTGCCGTCACGCGAGTTGCCGCACCGTTGAGGTCGAGCCCAACGACGGCCGCGGCTTGTTTCATCATCTCGTCCCGGGACAGCGTCACTTGCTGGAACCGCAGCCACCACTGTGTGACGGTGGGATCGGTTGCGAGGCTTGGTGTTGTGAAGGCTGCGAAGTCAGCGACGTCGGCACCCCAGTTCCACGATCCCAGACCGGGGGCGTTCGCTTCGGCCCGGGTGATGCCGAGCGGGTGCGGCGCGAGTTCCCACGCCCGAGCGTCGGTGCTCGCATCGACTCGTCCATTCGAGATCACGAGCTTGTTCACCCGCTCCGGTTCTGCTGCCGCGAACGCGGCTGCAACGATCGCTCCGTCTCCTTGTCCGATCACGTTCACCTGTTCGAGGCGTTCCGAGTCGAGGATCGCGTAGATGTCTCGCAACCGGTCCTGGACCGACATGGCGTTTTCGGCGCGGTCGGACATGCCGCACCCCCGTTGGTCGTACAGCACGACGTCGAGATGCTCCCCCAGATATTCGAAGGCGCGTCGATAGAGCGGGAATTCCCATCGCACCGCGAGATGGTTGAAGAGTTCGCCGACGACGATCGTTGCAGGACCTGATCCGAACCGCTGGTATGCGATCCGAACACCATCGGACGACTCGACGAACCGGAACTCGGGGATGGACACACCGGAAGTATGACGCAATGCGGCATTGTTCGCTGCGACAACGGGAGGACCGGCCTCGGCGACCGAGCGGACTGAAGGCACCGTCAGCCTGCTGCCGACGACGTGGGATCCGTGTGGCCCCATACCGCAAGAGGCATTTCTCGCCCTTGGCGGGAGTCTTTCTGCTTCACTTGACGACATGACTCAGACGTTCCAACGGCCAGAAGGCACTCTCAGCTACGACGACCCAGGCGGCACAGGTCGCCTCGTCGTCGCGGCACCCGGCATGGGCGATATGCGGCAGGTGTACCGCCACATCATCCAGGAAGGGGTCTCCAGGAATCTCCGCATCGTCACGATGGATGTGCGAGGAGTGGGCAACTCCTCGGTCGATTGGCCGGACTACTCAGATGCCGCGATCGGTGACGACATGCTGACGCTCGTGAGACACCTGGACTCGGGTCCCGCGATACTCGTCGGAAATTCCCTCACTGCTGCTTCCGCAGTCATCGCTTCGGTGCAGGAACCAGCGTTGGTCTCAGGGCTCGTGCTCATCGGACCGTTCGCGCGGAATGTCGCGACCCCGGCCTGGCAGGACTTCTCGTTCCGATTCCTGCTGACTCCCCCGTGGGGGAAATCGGCGTGGATCTGGTACTACAAGAATCAGCTGTATCCCGGCGACCGGCCACCAGATCACGACGACTACGTGAACCGCCTCAAGGCCAACCTGTCAGAACCCGGACGCTACAAAGCATTCCGGTCCCTTGCGTTCAACTCACACGCCGAGAGCGGGTCGAAGCTCGGCCGGGTGAGCTGCCCGGTGGCAGGCTCCACCACGCAGAACAGCGGCCAGGAGT
>CAZYLX010000921.1:0-1863 GCA_964648595.1 uncultured Acidimicrobiaceae bacterium | reverse complement strand
ACAACCTGCCCGCTGCCGGGCCTGTGATTGTGGCGGCCAACCACATCTCATTCTTCGACTCGGTGTTGTTGATGTTTGCCCTCCCCCGGCCGGTGTCAGTGCTCGGCAAGGCGGAGTACGCCGATAACCCTGTCACCAATTGGCTTTACTGCGGCTCCGGGATGATCCCTATCCGGCGAGAGAATACGGCCGGCTTGACTCAAGCATTCGAGCAGCTGCAACGACTACTCAATCGTGGTGAGGTTCTCGGGATCTTTCCCGAG
The DNA here is from genome assembly GCA_964648595.1 of uncultured Acidimicrobiaceae bacterium. GTDB lineage: Bacteria > Actinomycetota > Acidimicrobiia > Acidimicrobiales > SZUA-35 > SZUA-35. Next base: position 1,600 of record CAZYLX010000921.1, on the reverse strand, counting down.
GGCACGAGATCCCGCGACGGTCTGCTTCATCGTGGACATTCAGGTGCGGCACACCTTGCGCTCAATACGGGTGCCCCGCTCCTGCCAATCGGCATCATCGGGACCGACAAACTCCTACCGACCGGCTCTGGACTCATCCGCCCCTTTCAGCGAGTCACCATCAAGATCGGAGAACCGATCACCGCCACTGATCTCGGATTCCGCGCCAGCACCAGTCGGTCTCGTCGAGCGATGACCGACCAACTCATGAACGAGATCCGCCGCCTTTGTGGCCAAGACTATGTGGCCGAATACGCGCCGCTGCCAATCGCTGAACCGCAGGTTGGGTGACAACTGCACCATGCCGATAGGTCGCCAGGCGACGACCGAATCGATATCTGGCGCGTCCTCCGCGCCCGACGAGACATCCCCGCCCATCTGACTTCGGAACTGCCCGACTGAACCTGGCCGGTTTCGACAGCCGAGTTTTGGGCACCCTCACCCTGAGCAGCGCTTGAACATCAATGGCGGAGGGTTGGTGATGCTCCAACTGAAGCGCGCCTTCACCGACGCCACGGTTCTACGAGGCCATCCAGCCTCCATCGACCATGAGGTTGACTCCGGTCATGTACGTGGACTCGTCGCTTGCCAGAAACAGCGCTGCATTGGCGACGTCGCCGGGGCGGCCAAGGCGCGGCATCGGGGTTCGCGAGTTCGAGTAGGCGAGAGCTGATTCGCTGATAGCGGAGCCGCCGCGGCCGGTCAAGATCTTTCCCGGGGCCACCGCGTTACACACGATGGACTGGTCGCCATAGTCCGCCGCGATCTGGCGGGTCATGTAAACGATTGCCGACTTGCTCACGCCGTAGGCAAAGTTGTTCGGCGATGAGATCATTCCGTGCTGAGAGGAGATGTTGACGATTCGTCCACGTGCCTCGGCGCGCACGGGTTGCTCGAGCATCTGGCGTACCGCCCGCTTGCAGCCAAAGAAAACTCCTGTGACATTGACGTCCATCACTCGATTCCAGTCGGCTTCTTCGGTGTCGAGTAACGGCGTGCCGGTACCGATCGCCGCGTTGTTGACCATGATGTCCAGGGCGCCGTGGCGTGTGACTGTCGCTCCGACCAGTGCATCCACCTGTTCCCAGGACGAGACGTCCACCTCGCGGTACTCCGCGTGACCGCCCTGGGCGACGATCGTGTCGACAGTCGGCTCACCGCCTTCGAGCGGCTCGACCCGCACATCGGCGATCACCACGACGGCCCCCTCTTCGGCAAACCGCCGGGCGATCGCCCGTCCGATACCGGAACTCGCACCGGTGACGATGGCCACCCGTTCGTCGAGCCTTCCCATGTCAATGTCCTCCTTGCCAAGTGAAGGCATCATTGTCGCGCGGGTCGCGTTCAATATTCGCCGGGGCAATGTGATGAGTCCTTGTTCACGACTGGATATCGGGCACCCGCACGCGGGCCGAAGGGCCCTTGGCGAGGCAACCGTCGAAGTAGACAATCAGCTCAGATCGGTTGAAGGAGGTGTCGCGTGGCACCAGCGGCGCTACACGATGCAGCTCAGAGAGACACGATGAGAGCGGTCGTGTTCTCTCAATACGGCGCTGCTGAT
>CAZYLX010000920.1:0-1866 GCA_964648595.1 uncultured Acidimicrobiaceae bacterium | reverse complement strand
GGCCAACTACTGCGGCCGTATGCGCGGCGACTGACAATCGGGCAGGACGTGGTTCGAGGGCACGGTGGTAGGAACCTATCCGCCGACCCCTTGGTCGACCACGAGTTCGACCGACAGTGCGCTCGGTCCGGCAACGATCATGAGCACACCATCTCCAACAACGAGTTCGGTGTCCTCGATTACCCGACGCCCACCAACGATCCGATGGTCGCCGGGAGCCAACACGACGCCAATGTCGACAACTTCTCGCATGCGACGGACCGCTTGCGCCGCGGACCACCCGCCAGACGGAACGACCACGACGTCGATGTTTCTCACCCTCGCTTCGACCAACAACTCGACATGTTTCCCATTGAGGTCATCGACAACCAGGACCGATGGTGTGGCGTCGGTGGCCGCATACCAACCCCTCAACGACGCTGGTCCGCCAAGGCCCGCCGGAAGCACATGCGTCGAGGCAAGTCCCATCAGCACCCCAAGCGGGATCAGCCACCACTTGGCGATCAGTCGCGCTGGCCGCAGCCACCAGATGGCGACCACCCCGGTCGCCACCAACAGCAGAGAGCGCTGATCGATCCATGGCAGCGGAGATCGGGCAGCATGTTCGGCGACCTCACCGATCCACCAGACGAGTGAGCGAGACGGACTCTGCAACAACCACGCCACCTGCGACGGCACGACCGCCGCAACGAGGCCGAAGCTCAGACCGAGGGTCATCACCGCTCCGGCAGCCCAACCGGCAAGGAGATTCGCCGGGAGCGTGACCGTGGAGATCGGCCCGAACTCGAGGAGCAGGATCGGGCTCACACCGATCTGGGCCGCCGCGGTGATCGATAGAGGTTCGGCGATCCAGTTCGGCATCGACAGCCGACGCGAGACCACTGGAGCCAGCAGCAGGATTCCGAGCGACGCAGCCACCGACAATCGAAACCCAACCGAGCCGGCAAGAAACGGGTCGATGCAGAGTAAGGCGACCACAGCAAGACACAGCGAACGAACCCCAGCAGACCGCGTAGACCGGAGGGAGGCAACCACGCTGATCCCGGCCGTCATCGTGGCTCGAAGGACGGAGGGCTCGAGTCGAGTGGCCATCGCGAACACGAGGAGCAGGACAACAGTCGCGATGAAGCTCGGCGTCGGAGCCAGCCGAGAACGAACGGGCAGGAAGACAGCAAGAAGAAAGGCGACGTTCTGACCGCTGACCGCCAGCAGGTGGCTCAGGCCCGCGGCCCGGAACTGCGCCTGTTGTCCCTCACTCTGGAATCGATCGTCTCCGATCACGAGGCCGTGATACAGCGCCGCGTCGGACGGATCGAACGACGCTGTCGAACCCAAGACCCCGGCACGCAACCATTCGCCAGGAACCCGATACCACGCTGGATCACCCGTCGATCCGAGCTCGGTCACCGTCACGACACCGACGAGGTGTCGGCTCTTGCTCCATGCATCGTCGGAGATCGGGGCCAAGCGGCCGGACAGCCGGATCGGCTCGCCGGCCATGAGATCGGGGTGACCGAACCCGCTGCCGACCAAGCGCACCCGCTGGTGGCTTCGAGCCAACCTTGCCTCCGCTCGCCACCCGAACCGGGTCGGTTCGGGATCGGTGGTCATGACCGCTGAGACACTGTCGAGGCTCTCCCGATCGGCGGGCACGTAGGCGGCCTCCGCAGCAGCCCCCAGGCCGGAAACCAACAAGAGGAATGAGATGACAAACGAGGCCCGGGCCTGTAGCAACAGAGCGAGGCACAGACCCGCAGCACCAACCCAGACGGGGACGGGCAACGCGAGCTGCACGGTCAGCCATGCCGCGGCCATCAGGCCGAGCAGGGGCGCCTCTGAGAACCCGGCCCGCTCTGAGCGATGCAA
>CAZYLX010000919.1:0-1867 GCA_964648595.1 uncultured Acidimicrobiaceae bacterium | reverse complement strand
GAGGCGGTCGAGCACGCCGGGACGCGACGAGTCGACCACGACGTCGGCCCAAGCGATCAGCGCCAGCGCGCGCCGGCGATGCTCGGTTCGATTGAGGTCGAGGGTCAGTGATTTCTTGTTCCGGTGCAGTTGCCAGAAACGGGGGTGTTTGTCGTACCGCCGGTCCTCGAGGAAGGCTCCTCGCATGCCGTCGAGTCGGCGCGGGTACTCGGCCTTAATGACGTCCGCACCGAGATCGGCGAGGATCCGGGTGGCATGAGGCCCGGCCCAGTCCATGCTGAAGTCGAGGACCCGAATGCCATCGAGGACCCCGGGGACCACGACCCGATCCTCCGCTGTCGTCGCTGCGCCGGCGGCAGCGGGATCCTTCTTCCCGGGACCGGTCGTGCCGACAACTTCGCGGAGGAACTGTTCTGTGTGCTCGCCGAGCAGCGGCGCTCGTTCATGGGTGGCGGGCGCGCCTTCGACCCGAAACGGCTCGCCGGCGACCACGTGTTCTCCGACCACCGGGTGGTCGAGGCGGTGAAAGAACCCCCGCGCTCGGTGCTGGGGGTGTTCGAGGGCCTCTTCGGGCCGGTTCAGAATACCGAAGGCAAGACCGTGCCGCCGGCCTTCGGCGAGGATCTCGGTGCGGTTGCGTCGCTCGAGCCACGGCCGGATGAGTTCCTCGAACTCCGCCCTGTTCTTGATGCGGCCACCGACGTGGCGGAATCTGGGCTCTTTGAGACGTGGTTCCTCGAAGATTTCGAGGGCCCCCAACCACTTGCGAATCGGGCCCCCGACGATGGCAGCCCAACCGTCGCGACAGGGGAAGAGTTCCCACGGCACCAGTGTGTGGCAATCTCCCTTGCGTTTCGGATCGTGGCCAAGGTGGAGGTGCTCCACGAGGGCGATCTCGATATTGTCGAGCATGGCTTCCTGTAACGAGACATCAACGTGGCGTCCGCGCCCGCTCTGTTGCCGGCCGAACACCGCCGCCAACGCTCCGATGTAGGCAGCCATTCCGGCGCTGCAGTGAGCCACATGAAAACCACCGACCAGGGGTTCCCGGTCGGGATCGCCGGTGAGGTGCATGCCACCGCCCGTAGCGTACGCGACGATCTCGTCCCCGAGAAAATCGCGGTACGGTCCGTCCTGGCCGAACGGCGTCACCGACACGACGACGATCTCTGGTCGGTCGGCCGCGAGCTCGTCGTACGACAGCCCGGTGCCGTCGAGTGTTCCTGGTGGATGGTTGTCGATGACCACGTCGGCGGTCAGCGCCAGCTGCCGGACCATCTCTCGGCCGGCGGTGGTTTGGAGATCCACCGAGACGCTCTTTTTCGCAGTGTTGAGCCACAGAAACGGAATGCTCGTCTCGGGTCCGGGTTGGCCGGCGAACGGGCCGCACGAGCGGCAGGGATCGCCACCTGAAGGTGATTCGATCTTGATCACCTCGGCCCCATAGGTGGCAAACAGCTTGCCGCAGTAGGGCGCGGCCACACCGCTGGCGAGTTCGAGGACACGGAGGTGGCTGAGTGCACCGCTCACGATGGATTGCCCGCTCCAGACGACCCGGAGTCAGCACCGCCCCGCTTTCGCTTGCGACGCCGCCCACCGAATGGGGTGAGCACTGGATTGAGTAGGACGCAGTCCTCCGGGAGCTCGATCAGATAGGCGATGAAGTCGGCCACTCTCTCCGGTGGCAGCGCATCCGGCGGCATCGGGACCGGTCCGTTCTGTTCCCACAAAGGGGTTGCGACGGCATCGGGGAGCAGCGTGTGGACCCGGACGCCGCTGCGGCCAACTTCTTCCATCAGCGATTCAGAAAATCCACGGACCGCGAATTTCGAGGCACAGTAGGCGCCGTCAAATGCGCGGCCGCGGA
>CAZYLX010000918.1:0-1876 GCA_964648595.1 uncultured Acidimicrobiaceae bacterium | reverse complement strand
TCGGCCTGGTCGTCGCCGTCGAGATTGACTCCTCGTCCGGCAACCCTCATGGTTTCGCAAAGAGCGCCCACTCGGTGGTCACCACCGAGGTCGAAGAATCGCCGGGCCATCCCGCCTACGAGGCCCGCGAGCAGGTCCTCGAGTTCTTTCGCAACCGACTCGAACTGGACTGAGCCATCCGGTGAGGTGCGATCAAGTCGCTAGTTGCTGGTCGAGCCAAACACCGATGGCGGCGAGCACTTCGTCTTGTTCCGGTTCGTTCAAGCATTCGTGGCGAAGGCCGTCCCAGACCTTGCGGGTGACGTTGGGTAGGCGACCGAGGGCCTCTGAGGCGTCAACCGGCACCAGTTGGTCCTCTGCGCCGTGCAAGACGTACGCGGGAACCCGAATGCGGTCGAGTTTCGAAGAGGTTGTTTCCATCGCAGAGAAGATCTCATGACCGAGACCAGCCGTCGCTCCGGCGATCACCAACGGGTCATCCACGTACGCCTTCTGGACAGCGACATCACGCGACAGCATCTCAGCGTCGATCTCCGACGGGATGTGCTGCTTTGGCAGGATCCGGCCGAGCACGGGCGCCACCACTTTCTGCCACTTCGGCACCTCGGCATGCAGCGCGGGTGCACTGATGATTGCGAGATCCGGTTGAGGGCGGTCGCTCACGAGGTACGTGGTGACGACCAGCCCACCGAGCGAATGACCCATCAGCACGACGGGCAGGCCGGCCGCTCGACGCAGCTCGAGAAGCGCTTCAACGTCATCGAGATACTGGTCAAACGACTTCACGAACGCGCGTCGACCGCCCGATTGCCCGAACCCTCGTAGGTCGTACGACAGCGTGTCGACCCCTCTGTCGGCGAAGAACGAGCCGACGTGTTCGTAGCGGCCAGAATGCTCGCCGATCCCGTGCACGATCAGCATCGCCGCCCGTGGATCAGCTGCTGTCCAATGCCTCCGGAGCTGGGTCAGCCCATCGGCGGTGGATGACAACACGGTCTCTGAGGAAGGCACCGGGTCAGACTAGCGGTCGAGCTCTTGAGCATCGTCATTCGAGCCCGAGCAACGCTGCACACTGGTGGCTGATGTCGGTTGCCATGAACAAGGACGCCAAGAGCCTGATTCCCCTGCCCCTCGTCGGGTTCGGTGGCGCCGCCGGCACCTTGGCTCGCCACGGGCTGTTGAGCCTCGATTGGTCGCCGTCGGCAACCCTGCTGGTGATCAACCTGTTCGGGTCCGCGCTTCTCGGTGCGTTGTCGGGACTCCTTTTCGGCCGCGAAGGTGAGGTTGTCGCAGCGCGATGGCTGGCGCTCATCGGGGTGGGGCTCTGCGGCGGACTCACCACCTTCTCCGGCAACATGCTCGACGTCGCGGTCCGTCTCGATGAGGGCCAATGGGAGCAAGCCCTTTGGTCGCTGGTAGGCACCACCATTCTTTGCGTGGGTGCAGCGTTCGTCGGGTTCGTGGCAGTTCGGCCGACTGTGGAGCACATCCGACCGTGACGATCCTGACCATCGCCGTGCTCGGCGCAGTGGGTGCCATCCTTCGAGCCGTCGTGACCAATCGACTGCCGGCCCTGGTGGGCACCCTCGCTGTGAACCTCGCCGCTGCATTCTTTCTCGGCCTCTCCGTCGAGTTGGATGGCGTTGCCGCCATCGCCCTACGAGTCGGCTTGCTCGGTGCACTCTCCACGTGGTCGACGCTGGCCCATCAGCTCGCAGACTTGCTTCGGCGAGGGCGGCGACGCCCCGCATTGCTCTACCTGGGATCGACGTTGGTCGGCGGCGTGGCGCTGGCGTGGCTCGGCCTCGTTCTCAGCTGAGCAACTCGAGGCTGCAACGCCTACTCGGAACCGATCGGCTCGAGATCAGCACATGGG
>CAZYLX010000917.1:0-1879 GCA_964648595.1 uncultured Acidimicrobiaceae bacterium | reverse complement strand
GGCGATCACGACTTGACCCGGTGCGTTGAAGTTGGCGACCCACACGTCGCCATCGGTCCGGTTGCAGGCCAGTTCGACCTTGTCGTCGTCGAGACCGAGGACCGCGGCCATGGTCCCTTCCTCGGCGTCGGCGGCCGCTTGCATGGCGTTGCCACGTTCAGTCACCAGGCGAACGGCGTCATCGAAGGCCAGAGCGCCAGAGGCGGTCAGGGCTGAGTACTCGCCGAGGCTGTGTCCGGCATGGAAGGCGGGCTCGACGCCGGTGCGTTCGACAGCATCGAGGACGACCATGCTCATCACGAACGTCGCGAGCTGGGAGTTCCTTGTCTGCTTGAGTTCGTCGGCATCGGCGGTCAGAAGCAGTGCTTCGACGTCGCGCTCAGAGGCATCCGATGCCTCGCCCACCAGTTCCCATGAGGGATGATTCTGCCAGGCCGCCCCCATTCCAGGAGCTTGCGATCCTTGACCGGGGAATGTGAACGCGATGGTGACGGGGCTCATTGCATGGTCTGACCACCGCAGTCGGCAGGAAGTTTCACCCAATGCCAAGTTACTTTTGGGAAACTTCTTGGCGGCGGGATGAAGTGGTCCCCGTTGACTGCTTCATCAGCTACGATCGCCGTCCCGCCCGGGTGGCGGAACGGCAGACGCGGTGGACTCAAAATCCACTGTCCGAAAGGGCGTGTGGGTTCGAATCCCACCCCGGGCACACAGCAAATCCCTTCGTTCGTTCCGCAGATTCTGTCCTGGTCGTCCCCAGCGACCGGGCTGGGTTCGTTGCTCCGCCGGAAGAAGCCAATGACCACCGATGCCATCAAGCGACGACTCACCGCACTCACCTCTGATCTTCAGGCGGCCCGTGATGAGATCAACATGCTTGACGAGCAAATCGCCCATTTCAGCGACGCAGCGGAGGATGCCCGGCTCCGGGCCATGGTGTCGGAAACGCCGCTGGCCGATCGCGAGCACCGCGAAGCATCGAAGACCGTCAACGGGCTCACACGAGACCGCCAGAAATGGGCCGAACGCGTGACGTCTCTCGAAGCCCGCCAAGACCAACTACTCGACGAACTCATGGACACCGGCCGATGACACTTCCAAAACCTGAGTCTCCGACCAGCGACGGCCCAGATCTGCAAGCCATTGCCCCTCCAACACGGATTCTGATCGCCGAAGATGAAGCTCTCATCCGTCTCGATCTGAAGGAGACCCTCATCGAAGAGGGCTATGACGTCGTCGGCGAAGCCGCAGACGGAGGCGAAGCCGTGCGTCTGGTCGAAGAACTGCGACCAGACGTCGCCATCCTCGACATCAAGATGCCCGGCATCGACGGTTTGACTGCTGCCCGATCGATCATCGATGGTCGCCTCGCTGCTGTCGTGATCCTGACTGCCTTCTCGCAACGCGATCTCATCGAACAAGCCCGTGATGCCGGGGCCTTGGCCTACGTCGTCAAGCCGTTCCACCGCAACGAGTTGGTGCCGGCCATCGAGTTGGCTCGAGCCAGATTCGACGAGTTGAACGCGGCCAATGAGCGAGCCGAGTCGCTGGCCGAACAGCTCGAGACACGCAAACTCGTCGATCGGGCAAAGGGCCGTCTGATGGACGCTCATGGCTTGAGCGAGCAGGAAGCGTTCCGGTTCGTGCAGACCTCGGCAATGGGAAAGCGCTCGACCATGCGAGAGGTCGCCGATCAGATCCTTGAAGGATCGCTCACTCCCTGAGCGCACGACCTCGTCCCGGGTAGTGTCACGGGCGATGCCAACGCTCATGCTCATCGACGGAAACTCGCTCACGTATCGCGCCTTCCATGCACTGCCGCCCGACCTGGCGACGGCGTCCGGACAGGTAACCAACGCGGTGTTCGGGTTCACGTCGA
>CAZYLX010000916.1:0-1881 GCA_964648595.1 uncultured Acidimicrobiaceae bacterium | reverse complement strand
GAGGCGTCGCAGATCGAACAGATCGGCCAGCGCCTCGCTGCCGAGCAGCCCGGCCTCGATGCGGCGGTCGCCGACCTCATCGACGATCTCGAACGGAACCTGCAATGACCAACAGCCGGCCCAACATGGTGTTGTTCATGCCCGATCAACTGCGAGCTGACGCAGTTGGTTGTTTCGGCAGTCGGATCGCGAAAACTCCCCACCTCGACGCCCTCGCGGCAAGGGGCGTCTGCTTCGACGACGCCTGGTCGCAACACCCCGTCTGCGGGCCGAGCAGAGTGTCGATCATGACCGGGTGGTACCCACACGTGCACGGTCATCGCACACTCGACAACCTCCTCGACCATCACGAGCCGAACATGTTGCGCATGCTCCGCGATGCCGGTTACCACGTCGCGATCGCCGGGAATCGAGGCGATGTCTTCGCTCCAGGCGTCACAGAAACCAGCACCGACTTCTGCGGCTACCTGACCCCGCCGACCAACGAGGCAGTGGCCGCGTACTTCACGTCGCCACACCCCGATGATCACCGGTTGACGCGCGGGATGTCGTTCGGCCGGGCAGGTGATGGCGAGACCGTGCTGGACATCGACGAAGCCGCCACCCGCACCGCCGAGCAATGGTTGCTCGAGGGTGCACCCAGCAACCAGCCGTGGGTGCTGTGGGTTCCGCTCATCTATCCACACCCGCCATTCATCGTCGACGAACCGTGGTTCTCGCTCCATGACCGGGCGGACATGCCCGCGCCGATCACCCCCGGAGCTGCCATTGGCAAAGCCGGCTTCATGGCCGCCATGCGAGAGATCTATGGCTGGTCGGATTTATCAGCAGATGACTTCGCCGAGATCGCCGCCGTGTACCACGGCATGGTCAGCAGAGTCGACGATCAACTCGGCCGGGTGCTGGCGGCTGTCGATCAGATCGGAGCAACGGACACCACCGTTGTCGGATTCTTCACCGATCACGGCGAATACCTCGGCGACTACGGCCTCGTCGAGAAGTGGCCGTCCGGCCTCGATCCGTCGTTACTCCGCAACCCCTTGATCCTGGCTGGTGCTGGTCTCCCGGAAGGCCGGGTCATCGACCAACCGGTCGAGATGATCGACCTACTGCCCACCCTGCTCGACCTCGCCGAGACCGAGGCGGGCCACACCCACTTCGGTCGAAGCCTGCTGCCGGTGATCGACGACCCGACGACAACCCATCGCACGTTCGCTTGCTCCGAGGGTGGGTTCCGACCCGCCGACCACCACCTGATGGAGATCAGCGCTGGAATCTACGAACCCAAGTCGCGGCTCCAACACGAACAACCTGAGCTCGTCGGAACCGCTCTGGCGCTACGAACGCCCACGCACACCTATGTCCACCGCCGATACGAGAACGACGAGTTCTACGACCGCGTCGCCGATCCGTCAGAGACCGTCAATTTGCTTGCCGGCGGTGAACCACCGGTCGAAGCGGCAGTTCTGCGCGACCTGCTCTTCGGATGGCTGGCCGACACCTCTGACGTCATCCCGTGGCAATCGAACCCTCGGTTCCCGAAGATCCCGCACGGCTGGCGAACCGAGCGCTGAGGGCGGTCCTGGCGTCAGATGGCTCGGGCCGGCGGATGGAGCGCATCTCCACAGCGGTGATTCAACGCCCGAACCACACGGTCTTCCCGGTGATGGCCGAGCAAGCTGACCGTTGCGGTGGCCAATGCGAAGCGGCGGCCCTCGACCGGATCGAGACCACACCAGCGGGCGATCAAGATCGACAAGAGATGCCCATGGGCGAAGACCGCAGCGGTCTCGCCTTCGACGTCTCCTAGACGATCCAGAAACGCATCGACTCGCTCGCCCACCCGCTCGATGGGCTCGCCGTCGGTGATTGCGTGGGTCC
>CAZYLX010000915.1:0-1882 GCA_964648595.1 uncultured Acidimicrobiaceae bacterium | reverse complement strand
CCGGCTGTGCCTCGACAGGTGACGCGGCCGAATCGGTGCTCGCTACTGGATCGCTGGGCATCTCATCGTCGGTGAAGGTCAACTCGTCGGCGGACAGCGGCGTACCGTCGGCCGCTACATAGTTGGGGATGACCTCGATCACGACCTGAGGTTGTGCTGGGGTCGTGACCTCCACATCGAGCACGTCCTCGGCAGCGGATTCCGCTTGGGCCTCTTCTGCTGCCTCGGCGGTGAGTGGCCCCATCGCAACGACCATGGCGGCGAAGGAGACCAGGGATGCCCCCGTCGTGGCGATGCGGGTGGTCGATGGCGCCTTTGGCCGCCAAGAACGAACGCTAGGTGCAGCACCGGCCGGCTGGACGGGCGCCGGCTGGACGGGCGCCGGCTGGACGGGCGCCGGTTGAACTGGGGCGGTCGGCTGAGCGGGTGCTGATGGAGTGGCTGCCGCTGGTTCGCCGGGGCTCGGCTTCTTCGCCGGGCTCGGACGCCGGGACGCCAAGGCTGCGAGTCGGTCCTGTTGGCTCTGTTCAGTCATCTCAGCGTTCCTTCTTCACTTCGAGTTCGCCGTCTTCGCGAATCAGTTCGAACTTGGCTTCACCTTCGCCGCCCGAAACACGGCGGAACTTGATCTCGACGTGGTCTGCCCTGTCCTTCTCGACCTCGTAGGCCCAGCCGTCCTCAGGTGTTGCGGACCAGAATTCGAGGCGCTCGCCCTCGTGGTAGGCGATGACGATCTGGGCGACACCGTCAAAGCTGTAGGTCAGATACTCCGTCGTCGGAGCGGGCGCTGTAGAAGGTGCAGTACTCGGAGCCGCTGCGGTCGTTGCAGTCGTTGCCGGAGGTGACGTCGTCGCTGGAGCAGCAGTTGTTGGCGGAGCCGTCGGAGCCGTCGGAGCCGGGGTCGTCGCAGGCGGAGCTGATGCCGGGGCGGGTGTCGCCGCTGGGGGCGGAGCGGCCGGCAACGGTGCGGCAGCCGCCGAAGCGGCAGAAGCGTTCGGTGCCGACGAGACAGGAGCATCGACCTCACGCACCGGAACGGGCACGTCCACCAGGACCTGGCGAACCTCGGGATCGCCCAAGGTCGCCGGCAGCGCGATCTCCGGCGTCTCATTGATCGGCCCTGCACCGATGTTCATGACGGTGAGGTTGAGACCGGCGGCCGTGCCGACAATCCCGAGAAGCACAACTGCATATCTCGAGGTGCTCGGCATTCTGGAAGTGGGAAGCGATTTGGCCACGGTGGCCTCCTTTCTCCACTTACACGACACCGTCGCCACGGAGGGTTTGGCTCTTCGAGAAACTTTCTCGAATGAGACATCGGCTCGGACCGAGTCCTTCTGTAGCACTCGCTATTCGGTCGAGATCTCCGACTCCAGGACGCCGTCGCGAACCTCGGCCTCGATCTCACAATGGCCAGACGGACTCTCGAGGGAGACTTCCACCTTCTCTGGTCCGTCGCTCTTCTCGTCAACGCTGAATCCGGGCTCGGGGAGAACCTCGATGAGGGCAATGTCATCGCCGTCCATGGACACAACGATCGAACCGCATGGCGACTCGATGGTGCTCTCTCCCGCCGCAACGGTCGTGGAGGTCGACGATGTTGAGTTCGAGCCTTCCGTCGTCGGGGAGATGGTGGTCGGACTGGTCGGGATGGAGGTCGAAGACGGCCCGATGGCCTCAGAAGCCACGGTTGTCGGGACACTCGACCCCGACGACGTCGGGGAGCTCTCGTCGGTCGTCGGAACCTCGACGTCCAACGCCGGGTTGGAGTCGACCGCTGACGTCGTTGGCTCGGTTGGACTCGTTGTCGGTGCCGATGGTTCGATCGCTTCCTCCTTTTCTGGCGAAACGGCGACGACCGTTTCCTCGAAATCCGCAAGCG
>CAZYLX010000914.1:0-1886 GCA_964648595.1 uncultured Acidimicrobiaceae bacterium | reverse complement strand
GCCATCGTACCGAGCATCGGAGCGTCCCGACGCGAACTGAGACCCCATCACGGCGCTCGCTCCGAGTTCTTCGTTGACAGCAGGCAGGTGCCGAATCGGTAGACCATGACCGGCAATGCGGATGGCACGAGCCATCTCGAGGTCGAACCCGCCGAGGGGCGACCCCGGGTATCCCGAGATGAACGCGGCCGTTCTACGACCGGCCGAACGGTCGCGGCGCAATTGTTCGATCGGCACGCGGGCCAGGGCCTGTACCCCTGTGCAATGAATGACGCCGTCGTTGGCTTCGTAGCGATTCGAGAGCTGATAGTCGGTTCGTACGTCCATCTCGAAACGGTACCGTCTGTCGATTCCTCAGTTGGCTGAACGGGTTGTCACCTCCAACTGAGCGCAGACCCCTAGGAGAACGTGACTCCGTCGAAGTCGCCACTGGAGCGCCAGCGATCGATGTACTCGAAGTAGGCCACAGGCCCATCGGGGTAGCCCATCGAGTTTCGTAGACCTCGGTGGTCCCGTTCTCGGCCCTCGTTGTTGTAGTAGCCGGGCGTGCACGTTGGATCGCCGCCGAACGTGCGACCGCCGGCTTCGAGCCTCGCCACCCAGGCCGCTTCCGCTTCCGCTGTTGCCTCGACCTCCTGGGCCCCCGACTCGATGGCGTGAGCGACGATGGCCGCCACGGTCTCCCCGGCCTCGGTCAGGTTGTGCGGAATATTCGAGATCAGGTTCGCCGCTTGTGTCGGGCCGATGACGAACGCGTTCGGGAAACCGTGTACCTGCATGCCGTGCAGGGTCTGCATTCCTTCCTCCCAGTGCTCCGAGAGACGCTCACCGCCGCGACCTTCCATGTCGAAGCCAGACCGACGGTGGAAGTCGGTCCCAACTTCGAAGCCGGACGCATAAATGATGCAATCGAGGTCGTACTGCTGTCCGTTCACGACCACGCCGGCGGCGTTGATCTCACTCACGCCCCTGCCGTCGGTATCGATCAAGTGGGTACTCGGCGTGTTGTAGGAGTCCAGGTACTGGTCGTGGAAGCATGGGCGTTTGCAGAGTTGTCGATACCAAGGCTTGAGGGCCTCGGCGGTGGCCGGGTCGTTGACGATTTCGTCGACTCGCTCCCGGATCTCCTCCATCTTTTCGTCGTCGCTGTCGTGGTAGGCCCGCAGCAGCGCCTCGGGGCTGAAGTCCTGGTTTGGATCGGCCAGTGCTTTGTCGCGAATGCGCTGGGAGATGTCGGTCCAGCCGTCCTTGACCAGATCCTCGTCAACGAAGCCGCCGGCCTGCAGCGTCGTGAAGTTCTCGAGCCATTCCTTCTGCCAGCCAGGTTGAAGCGTTTCGAACCAAGACGGGTCAATCGCATGATTGTTGCGGATGTCGATCGACGACGGCGTCCGTTGGAAGACGAACAGCTCCTTGGATGACCGTGCCAGGTGGGGCACGCATTGCACAGCTGTGGCACCGGTGCCGATGATGCCGACCCGCTTGTCGGCCAGGTTCGTCATCGGGGCGCCAGAAGGATCGCCACCGGTGTAGTCGTAGTCCCACCGGCTGGTGTGAAAGCTGTGGCCTGCGAACGACGCGATCCCCGGGATGCCCGGCAACTTCGGGCGGTGCAGAGGCCCGGTGCCGATTCCGACGAACTTGGCACGCATCTCGTCGCCGCGACTGGTGCCGATGATCCACCGGCACGACGCGCCGTCCCACCGAAGCGAGGTCACTTCGGTCGAGAAGACGGCATCGTCGTAGAGGTCGAAGTGGCGGCCGATTCGACGACAGTGGTCGAGTATCTCCGGTGCACGCGTGTACTTCTCGGTCGGCATGTGACCGGTCTCTTCGAGGAGCGGCATGTAGATGAACGCAGCCGTGTCGCATTGAGCCCCCGGGTA
>CAZYLX010000913.1:0-1886 GCA_964648595.1 uncultured Acidimicrobiaceae bacterium | reverse complement strand
TGAGTTGATAGCTCCCTGGGTCGAGCACGGTCATGTCGGAGGAGATCACAGACCAATTCTCACCAGGCTGCATGGAGCCCTCCGTCGTCGAGCCAGCTGGATAGGTCAGGTCGCGGCTGACGTCCCAGACGACGGCGGAGACGTCGTACTGGCCCGAAGCAGCGTCACCCAAATTGCCCACCGATGCTTCTATTCGAAAAGCTGTCCCAGCCGTCGGGGTTGCCGGATACACCTTGGCGAAGGTGACAGCCAGGTCCGCGCCAGCCTGTTCCGGCGGTGGCGGTTGGGTCGTTTCCCCGTCTTCGGACGGATTCGACGGCTCGACCGGAGGATCGGGGCTGCAACTGCATGCTGGGAGGAGTGCAAGACCAACGACCAAGAACAGGACAATGAGAAATCGCGTGGATGCCTCTCGATGTCGCAGTGTCTCCAGTGTGCCTCGAACGGACGGACGTGTCCAGGTCGAAATCCTTGGCTTGGCAGCAGGCTTCGGCCGCCCAACGCGAGTTGAGAGGGTTCGCTGTTCCACCGCGGTGCCCGCCGACTCCACCCGGCGAGCGGGGGATCCGATCGATCCGACCCCCTCTCTAGCTACGTGCGGGTCGCTCGCCGAGCGGTTGTCGTTGCGGTACGGCGCTGTCCACGACTGCAGTCGCGTTGTCCCCCCCACCTCTTGCGATAGGCGCGTATGCTCGAAGTGCCGGCGCTACCGCTGATGAATTCCGATCCGCTTCTTGTTGCCCGACGAGACTGTTGAGGAGGTACTCACTATGCCGATGACCGAGCGTTCATCAGGAGTTCGGGTCACCGTCCCAGACACGATGAGCATCGTCGCCGAGCCGATCAGGCGGAGGGGACAGCGCTCGTCTGCGATCACGACCGCCCAGGACGAGGCTCTCAACCGAGTGACCAACGACGATGTGGTGAGCGCCCTCTCTCGCCAGTTCCAACTCGTTGACGCCATCACGATCGCACCGACCGGTACGCCCGCCGAACCCGACGGCACCCGCAGGGGCGTTCCAGACGACTTCGAGGGTGTTCAGGCAACCGAGTTCACAATCGAGGTCAAGCCGGACGAGATGGCAGTGATGCTCGTTGAACAAGACGGTCTGTACTCGTGGGTCGATGGGGAGGCTGCACCGATCCGTGTCGCCCGTCGGGGAACTGCCGCCAAACGCGAGATCACTTTCGCTGTCGACATCAATCCGTCCAGCAGTGACGCCCACCGAGGGGACCGTCGTGGCTTCGTCCAGGACCTCGTTCTCAGACCCGTAACAGCGATGGTGTTCACGTTCGTGGCAGGGATGGTGGTTGGGCAGGTGGTCAAGCGGTTCGAGCGTGATATCGAGATCGGTTTGATCCATGTCTCTTCGCCGGATCCAACCGCATGGACGAAGCCGCCGGATCCGAGCAAGCTCCGGATTCCCTCCGATCGCGCCGCTCGAATCCTGCTGCTGGTGCATGGAACGTTCAGCTCCACCCGAGTGGGCTTTGGAGGTCTGGGGGCCTCTCAGATGGGTCGGGAGCTCCTCGCTTCAGCGATAGATGAGTACGACGCTGTTCTTGGATTCGATCACCGCACGCTCGGCGAGGACCCGCTGGAGAACGCCGAACAGATCGCGGATGCTCTCGCCGGACTTGACAACGGTCACGGCCTCGTCATCGACGCGGTATCCCACAGTCGGGGCGCCCTGGTCATACGGAGCCTCATCGAGTGCGTTCTTCCCGCTTCGGCCATCGATGCGGAAGTCGCGAAGGCCATCCTCGTGGCTGGTACGAACGGTGGAACCCAACTCGCTAACCCGGAGAACTGGAAAGCGCTCCTGGAGATCTACACGAACGTCGTGGTCGCGGGTTGTCGTGCCATCGCCGCCGCTGCCCCGCCG
>CAZYLX010000912.1:0-1892 GCA_964648595.1 uncultured Acidimicrobiaceae bacterium | reverse complement strand
CGCGCCTCTACGCATCTTGCGGCTTCGAGCCGGTCCACGAATACCACTACCGACTTGCAGCGACCGACGAGCGATCCACATCTCAGTGATTCAGCGGCTCAGTGATTCAGCAGCGCGGCGTGAACAACTGGTCAGCGCGACCGGCGGGCCAGCTCGATCCGGATGCGACAGACGATGCCGGTGACGGCCGAGGCGCCAGCCAATACGCCGACGGCGCCAGCGATGCCGTAGCCGGCTGCTCGGATGCCATCGTCGGCTCGTGATGATGCAAGCACGAACAGCAGTGCGCTCAACGAACTGAAACTCACCTGCACCAACGTGATGACCCACCGCAGCGTGCGAACGCCGTTGAGGTGGGTGTACCAACTGGTGGCGGCGAACAGCCAGGCAACAGGGACGATGGCCGGACCTCCTCCGCCGTCGGTCGACATGTCGCCCAGCTCTGTTGCTGCGAACACTGCTGCCGAAACGAGGCCGAGGAGCGCGGACGTGGCCGCCCAGTTGTTTGGGCGTTCGAAGGTCCTCCATGTCAGAGCGGCAACTCCGCACAGAACGAGCGAGGCCGTGAGATAGACGAACTCACCCAGGCGAGCTCGGTCGCCGACGATCAGCGCGAGGAACACCAACACCAAACCGATCACCAGTGGAGCGAAGGTCGGCGATGATCGGGTCGAGCGAATCACCAAGGCAGTCTCGCCCCGTGGTCGAAGACCCGCTCCGTCGAGGTTTCCTGGAGAAGCCAGCCGTCCTCGACCGTCGTCGACGTGTTCGAGCAGCCGCCGTCGCGTTCGCTCTGGAAACTCAACGCAACGACACTCGGCGCAAGGAACCGCCCGTCGGTACTCGCCGCGCTCGGACTCGACCAACGGACCACGACCGGGGGAGCATCACAATCGGCGAACACCTCGCTCCACACCATCGGCGAATCGATGCGGTCGGCATCGACATACAAGTTGCGGATCACGGTGCGTTCGCCCGAGTTGAGATCGGTGACCGATCCCTGCCATTGGCCGAGAGCAATCCTCGCGATCTCGAGTCGATAGCGCCGACCCACCTGCCACGGGTAGTCGAATGTGTTCGCGTTGCCAAGCGATGACGGGAGCGAAGGTCTCGAGCCGTCGAGCTCTCGGCCCCCGGTCGAGCGGTCGTGATAGCCGCCCCAGTTCACCGCCGTTGATCCAGGGTACGACGGATGGTGTTGCAGCCCGATGTGTCCCGCTCCCCGCTGTGTCCGGCCCTGCGAGAACGAGGCCTGCAGGGCCCAGAAGTACAGCGACGGCGTTGCCGGTCCGCTGACGATCTCGAGTACGACGGACACCGCTCGAAGTGGCACCGGCGGCACCTCCCAGCGAGCGTGGAAGGAGGAGGCGCGATTGCTCGAGGCCGGGGGTCCGGTGAGGCGAGGATTCACGGCCATCGATCAAGGGTGCCATCGTCGGCGGCGGTAGCCTCCGATGATGGATCGACCCCCGGCTGACCCGTCGAAGCTTCTTGACTTCTGGATGGAGTGGGAGCGAGGCGACACCACGCCCGGAACGGTCCTCAAGAACCTGAAGAATGGTGGGATGAAGGAGCTTCTCGAGGCGGCAGCTGCGCCGAGCGCAGCGAGCTCCTGACCTTTTCACCTCCCGTCGGGCGCGGCGGGCCGCAGGCGATACCTCGTCCGCATGATGCTCGCCTCGGCGCTCCGCCCTCGTGGGCCAGCCTCGACCCCGGCAAGCGGCAGGTGTCGGTCGACGATGTGGTTGCTCTTGTCGATCCCATCGGTGATCCATTGCCCGGCCACGTCCGGGGCCGCCCGCCATCTGCTGTCCTCGCGCCGATTTACGACGGCGATGACGGCGCGACCGTTGTACTCACCCGGCGGGCGTGGCACCTACGCAGCCACACGG
>CAZYLX010000911.1:0-1894 GCA_964648595.1 uncultured Acidimicrobiaceae bacterium | reverse complement strand
AGTTCAGCGAGCTGCACGGATGCCGCCCGGATCGCGCGCGGCCCGAGGCGACAGCCTGGGCGGTACGTCACCGAGGCATCGTAGGGCACGCCCATCACCGCGACGTCGACACCCGAAAGATCGCGGCTGTAGCGCCGCCGCAGGAACGACAGCGCACCGCCACGGTTGTCCGGAACGATGGTGGCACCCAACGTCTGGAAGACCACGACCACGAAGGCTGCGCTCGCTCCACCGATCACCCACAGAAGGCCGAGCGACCACGCAGACTGCCCAAAAGCGAGCATCGCCGTTACGACTGTTGACGCCAACAGCACCGGAGCAACAATGGTGCGCGCTCCAAAGCGGTCGAGCACCGAGCCCCAAACGGGGCCGAGTGCCATCGCGCTGGCGGCACCGCCGAGCAGGATCAGGCCTGTCGTCGTCCCGCTGAGAGCGAGCACATCTCTTGCCGCGACTCCTACCAGGACAGCAACCCCAACCGGACCGGCTGCAGCGAAGAAGAACGCCAACCCCAGGCCGATCATCCGCCGATTGAGCAGCGGTCGAAGCTGTGGAGCCGAGGCCCCGGCTCGGGGTTCTCCGGCGGGTGGCATTGCCGCCAGCAATGCAGCCGCGACGGCCGTTCCGAGGAATGCGTATTGCCAGGACGTGTCGGCCGCCAAACCGCCGACCAGCGGACCGAGTCCTGCCCCGACAGCCTGGAAACTGGAATAGATCCCGACCTCCCGGCCGAAGCGTTCCTCGGGCACCATCTCGGCGAGACCGGCGAGCAGCAATGGCGTGATGAACGCGTTGGCCACCCCTTGGACCGCTCGGGCCGCGACGAACGTGGCGAGGGTCGGTGCAGCCGCTGCGGCAACGCTGGCCAGCGAGTAGAGGATGTAGGTCGAGCGCACGGTCCGACGACGGCCGTATCGCTCTCCGACCGTTCCCGAAAACAGGAGGGTGATCGCAAACGGAACCAGATAGAGGCTGAATCCGAGGCTGACAGCGCTCGACGACGCATTGAACTCGTCGCGGAGTTCGGGAAACATTGGGACGATCAGCACCGTGCCGAACGGGCCGAGAAAGCCTCCCATGTAGAGAGCAAGACGACGCAGGGACAAGGGATGAGTGTTGCATGTCGCCCAGTGGCGAAACGAGACGATGGCTCCTCGACCCGGATTGCACCCGGCCGAGATGGCGATGAAACCCAAATCATTCGTTCGTTTGGCACGAGATCACGGCTTTCGATATGGTCCATCGTCCGTGGACACTGAACGCCTCTCTCCATCCCGGATTCCCGGCCCGCTTCGATCGTTCATCGTCGTCGGGCTGATCTACATCTTCCTCGTCGGCGTTTCGTCGCTCGAAGCCGGCATCAAGATCATGGGAGAGGACACCCAGGAGAAGCTGTTCTCGGCGGCGAGCAACCCGATCGCGGCTCTGTGCATCGGCATTCTGGGAACAGTGCTCGTCCAATCGTCTTCGGCGTCGACATCGGTGATCGTTGGTCTCGTGGCCTCTGGAGTGCTGAGCGTCGACGATGCCATCCCGATGGTGATGGGAGCAAACATCGGAACCACGGTGACCAACACGCTTGTCTCGCTCGGCCACATTCGCCAGTCAAACGAGTTCCGCCGAGCATTTGCAGCAGCAACCGTGCACGACTTCTTCAACGTTTTGGCGGTCGCGATTCTGCTTCCGCTCGAACTGGTCTTCGGCGTGATCGGCTCAGTTGCCGAGTGGATCAGCGACCAACTCGTCGGCGCGTCTGGCACCGAATGGAAGAGTCCGGTGAAGGCATGGGTGAAGGAGCCGGTCTCCTGGCTCCGCGACTTCTGGGAAAGCGTCGGTACATCCGGGAACGTCGAAGGTGTCCTGATGGTGATCACCGGCCTCGTGATCATTCTCG
>CAZYLX010000910.1:0-1895 GCA_964648595.1 uncultured Acidimicrobiaceae bacterium | reverse complement strand
AGCCTCCTCTTGTTGCCGGGCTGCTCTCGCTTCTCGGAGTTGCAACAGCCCTGTTCTCAGTCGCGCTGACTGGAGGTCTAGACAGCGGGTTCGTCCTCTACCTGATCGTTCCGGTGTTCTTCGCCTCGGCGTTCCATGGCATGGTTCTCGGCGGACTGACGACCCTCGCGGCCATGGGCGGACTTGTCGCCATTTCCACCACGTCCGGCGGAGACCCACTCTCGCCCGATCTGCTGGTGATGATCGCTGTCTATGCGCTGGTCGGGGTCACATTCGCCCAAGCGCACCGCATCTTGATCGAAGAACCACATGCAGATCCCGCCAACGCCCAGTTTGACCGGCTCGAGACGGCCCATCGGCTTCTTGCCGATCTCGTCGAGCTCTCGAGCTCTGCAGAACTCAATCCTATTGAGATCGGTCGATCCGCACTTCGCGATCTCGCCGTCACAGTACCGTACTCGGCCGCCACGATCCTCATCCTCGACGATGACCTTGAACTGGTGGTCGCAACACGCGGCCAGCCCGGATCAAACGATGCCCGCGTGGTCTACGACATCGCTCTCCAGGGGGTTCGCCTGGGCGAACTTCACGTCTGGCCGATGCCGGGAGAGGAGGCTAGCGCTCACACGAGTGAGATCGAGAGATCGATGCAATCGGTGGCGCTCGCCTTCGACAACGTGCTTCTCCTGCAGTCAGTCGCACATCGTGCGGTCCGACAGGAGCGTGTTCGCCTCGCACGCGAACTCCACGACCACATCGGTCCCTCTCTTGTGTCGGTTGGTCTCGGTTTGGATCTCGTCGTTCAGCAGGCTGAGATCGACGCCGACACCGCAACGCAGATCGAGTCGCTGAGGGAGACGATCCGAGAACTCGTGGATGACGCTCGAGCAACCGTCACTCATCTTCGTTCGACCGAGACGAAGAGCCTGAACGAACACGCCTACGCCCTCGCCGCGGACTCGCCCGTGGACGGTCCGGCCTTCGTGGTCCGCATCGAGGAAACAGGCATTCCGGAGAGTAAGACGAGGTACGAGCTCGCAGCGATCATGACGGAGGCCGTCCGCAATGCCATCGAACACTCTGATGCCACCGTGGTAACGATCGGCGGCACTGTCGATCGGACCCATTGCCGACTCCGGGTGGAAGACAACGGACGCGGGATCGATCCTCGAATCCCGGTCGGCGACCACTACGGTCTCGTCGGGATGCAAGAGCGCGCTGCCCAGATCGGCGCCCGGATCCGAATCGACTCTACCCGCGGTAAGGGAACGACCATCGCAATCGACTGGAGAGAACCGTGAGTGCACCCATTCGCGTCGTCATCGCTGACGATCATGTCCTAGTTCTCGATGGGATGCGGCAGGCACTCGATGCGCTTCCCGACATCACCGTCATAGCGTTCGCAACCAGTGGCAGAGAACTGTCGCGGGTTCTTGGACAAGTTCGACCCGACGTACTGCTCGTCGATATCGAGATGCCCCATGGATCGGGTCTCGACGTGCTTCGGTCCCTCGACGATCCGCCGCCCACGCTTGTGGTGACGATGCATGCCGATGATGACCATCGGAGACGTGCGGCATCCGCTGGTGCACGCGGCTTCCTGTCCAAGTCAACGCCACTTCCCGATCTCGCTGCAGCGATACGGGCGGTCCACGATGGAGTCGACCTCTACGCCCAACGCGACGAGACCGCCGCCCTCGATCCCTATCGACAGGCGCGCCTCTCACCCGGCGCCGAGTCGTTGACCACACGGGAGCGGGAGGTCCTCAGTCTCCTGGCCGGCGGAATCTCCCGAACCGAGGACCTGGCCGACGAGTTGTACATCTCACAGAAGACCGTCAAGAACCACCTTTCGAATATCTACGAGAAGCTCGCGGTCTCCACGCGGGCTGAGG
>CAZYLX010000909.1:0-1895 GCA_964648595.1 uncultured Acidimicrobiaceae bacterium | reverse complement strand
GCCAACGATGAGCGGTTGCCACTGCTTCGATGGAGATTGCAGCGGCTACCAGCAGAACGACCGCGACCAGACCCACGCTGGTGAATGATCCGCCGGCCACGAGTGCTGCCCCGACGGTTGGTCCGACAACGCGGCCGAACGCCATCGAGGCTTGAGCGTCGCCCACTCTGTCGGACGGGTAGACCGATCGATCGGCCAACATCGAGAAGACCTCCGGAATCGCACTCCAGAAGCACAGACCCCACAGAGCCAGGATGACGAAGTAGATGACGGTCGAACTGGTCTGCGTGAGGAGCAGAGCGCAACCACCCATGATGGCGATCCACACGCCTGGCAGTCGGCGTCGTCCGGCGAACCTGGCGGCGGGAATGCCGGCAAGTGCATTGAGGCTGAGTGCGATCGAGGTGGTGAATGCCGACATGCCCAGGTCCTCGGCGATGACTCTGGCGAAGACGAACACGGCGGATCCAGCGCCGGTGACGATGCCCATGCTGACGAGGACCGAACGCACACCCGGCGTCTTGATTGGATTGCGGATCTTGCTGATCTCGTTCTCGGCCACATGGATGGGAAGGAACAGGCCGCCGGCGGAGACGAGGGTCAGCACGGCGAAGATCGTACGTAGGTCGCCAAAGGAGGTGACGATCCCGAGGATCGGTGCGGATATCGCACTGGCCAGTGGACCGATCGCGGCAATCTCGCCCCGCCTTTTTCCGTCCGCAGCGCTGTCGGCCCAAGCGATCCACGTGAGCAAACCCATGGCGGAACCGGCAACGACCCGTGCGACGACCAGCGCACCGAATGATGGCAGCACGACGCTCAGGGCGTTCATGGCGACGAAGCAGGCGAGGCTCCGGCGGGCCAGTCGTGCCGAAGCCGTGAAGCGCCGATTCCCGACCAGGTTGGCGACGGTGAACCCGCCGACTTGGGCCGTCGAAAGTAGGGCTGCCGCTCCGATGCTGACGCCAAAGCGCTCGACGGACTCGGCGATCACGAACGGCGTTGCGGTGAAGGTCGCGGCGATCGCCGACGAAGTGGCAAGGAGCCCGGGGCTTGCCGTTGGCTTGAACGCACCAAAGGCGCGAGCCGGGGTGGAAACCGTCACCCGCGGAGCTTAAGCGTGTTCGAGCTCGCGAACGACGGTCTCAGGCAACGCGTCGATGCAGCCGCACGAAGGGCTGTCGTGCAGCTCGGAATGATGTCGACCGATGTCATCCAACGCCGTCGAGCCGGCCGGCCCACCTTCTCGCTCGAGCATGCGAACCATGGCGGAGACGACCTCGGCATCCCACTGCGTTCCTGCATGCTCTTCGAGCACCTCGAGTGCGCGCCGCCAGCCGGCACCGACCCGGTACTGGCGAGTGTTGGCTATGGCATCGAAGGCGTCACAGACCGAGATGATGCGAGCACTGATCGGAAGCTCGTCGCCCGAGCGTCCGAATGGGTAGCCAGCGCCGTCGACCCGTTCGTGGTGAGCTTCGATCAACGGTGCGATGTCATCGAGAATCGGCGACCGTCGAACCATCTCTGCACCGATCGTCGGGTGCGTTCGGATGACATCGAACTCTTCGTCGCTGAGCGATCCGGTCTTGTTGAGAATCTCGACTGGGATCTCCAGCTTCCCGAGATCGTGCAGGAGCGCCGCAAGGCCAACCCGTCGAAGCTCCCATGGGCTGAGATGGAGTTCCGAGCCGAGGGCCACAGCAAGCGATGCGCTGCGCACGACGTGGTCGCGAGTGATCGGATCCTTTTCGTCCAAGGAGGCGACAAATCGATGGACGATGGGATCCAGACCTGCCTCCAAGGCCCCGAGAGGATCGGCTTGGAGGATCGGCTGCAGCAGCTCGTCGATCGAGCCGTTGCGTCGATGCACGATGAATCCACCCACGGTTGCT
>CAZYLX010000908.1:0-1896 GCA_964648595.1 uncultured Acidimicrobiaceae bacterium | reverse complement strand
AGCCGACGTAGTTCCGGAGAGTTCCGCCGGCTTGACGAGCCGAGAAGCTCAGACACCTCTCGTGAGTGTGACTGACTCGCGGCGTCGCCAAGGATTCCGCTGAGCCCACGGCCCAACCCGCTGGTCGCAGGTGATGCCGGCAGCTGTTCGCCATCGTCACCGGGGGGCTGAGGTGTCAATTTCTTCCTCCGTGTCGAGTCGGCGCCTGCCATCTTCTGGAGCAGGGCGGGCGACGGTAGCGGCGTTCATTGCCTAACCTGATCGGTCGTTCGGCACGTTGCATGAGCAACCTCACCCGCAGTCGCGTACGGGTCGCTCGTCGGACCGCTGCGTCCGAGCCCAGATCGAGAAGGACGCAACAACATCGGCAGGAACGGCGACCGTCAGCCCTGTCGACTGGTCAAAGCCGGAGAGCATCCCCACCACGCGACCGGAGAGGTCGAGCACCGGCCCGCCCGAGTACCCGCCCCTCGTCGCACCCTCGATCAAGAGGACGTCGGAATCGAATCCGTATGCCGCACCAGGAACTCGGTTGGCAATCCTGCCGTCACGGACCTCGATCGCACCACCATCGGCATGCCCAGCCAACACAACACCATCGCCGATCGCCGCCGGTCCACCAGCGAACACCAATGAGACCGCGGGAGGAGCGACAGCGGCAGCCAGGTCGCTCCCACGGTCGAGGGCAACCACTGGGACGAGTACGGGGTCGATCGGCTGATCAGCTTTGATCGTGTTTGCCTCGCCAACGAGGTGAGCGTTGGTGAGCAACTGGTCGTCAACGACGAACCCGCTGCCAAGGACCAGAGAACCGCATGCACCGGTCGCGATTCGCAACGTCGCTTGCTGAGCCAGTGCTCGAAGTTCGGCTGACTCGAGTGCGGAGTCGGAGGCAGAGACGCCGCTGGTCAGGCGAACGACCACCATGACGACCACGAGGCAGATGACGACCACTCCGAGCACGAAGGGGCCCTCCCGACGGACTCGCGGAGCGTCCGCAGATCGGCCGACCGGAGCACGCTCTTGTTGAGGCGGCGGTGGTCGGTCGAGCATCGAACCAAACCGTAAGGCGCGCTCAATGTGCTCACATCAGCAATCCAACTCACGCCTCAGGCTGTCAGCGCGCCGAAACCCGTGTGCCGGATCGAGAAGCGACTGGCTCGTATGACTCGGTCAGTCTCTTGTGAGGCGCTTCTCGTTGCGCAGCCGAGCGATGCCGTCGTAGATGGCAGCCTCGAGCGCTGTGCTGATTCGGTGGAACACAACGCCGTAGAGAACCATGCCGTCGTCGCTGAGCCGCATGTTGCGAACCTCCACGCGTCCCGGCTCACCGCTGAGGCGAATGTCGATTCTCATGCCGACGTGTATTGCCGAACTCTCGGGAGCGCGAATGAGTGCGCCGGCTACTGAGAGGTCCAGGAGACCCGCGACGACGGTCTTCTTCTTCTTCGGAAAGAGGCGGCCACCTTGAGGCGCGAGCCACTCCATGGTCACTCCGCTCACTCGGTAGCGGACCGAGATACGCGGCATCGAGGCGATCATGGCCTTTGCGTCAGATTGTCTGACCATTTCTTTCATGCCTGTTGATATCGGCACTAAAATCGGGGACTTGATGGGTTGCCTTGCCCTTGACCCCCACAGGACTGCGCGAGCGACTGACCTCGGCTGGGCGCCTCAGGCCACGATCACGCCACCCTGGAACACCGTGTCGACCCGATCCCGCAGATTGGTGACACCAAGCTGCTCGCCGTTCCAAACGACCAGGTCGGCCAACTTGCCGACCTCGATCGTCCCGAGCTCGTCCTCGATGCCCATCAGCTCGGATGCGACCCTGGTCGACGCCTCCCATACGTGGGTGTCGGTCATGCCGAGCCCAGCCATCAGTGGCAGCTCATT
>CAZYLX010000907.1:0-1897 GCA_964648595.1 uncultured Acidimicrobiaceae bacterium | reverse complement strand
AATGCCCAGACGGCCCATTGGCGTCCTGTCGATCATGCCGGCCTTACCGTCTTCGGTGTCAGCCATGCGAGCTGTCATCGGCGTCTCGATGAAACCAGGACCGATCGCGTTGACCCGAATGCCCTGCTCAGCCATCTCGAGCGCAAACGCCTTTGTCAACATCCAGACCCCGGCCTTTGAGACGCAGTAGTCGACGGCGCCGTTGAGCGGCACCTTGGCCGCAGCCGACGCAATGTTGATGATCGCTCCACCGTTTCCGACTTCGAGCATCGCTCGTGCCGCGTGTTGATTGGCCAGCATGACGCCGTTGAGGTTGACGTCCATCACTCGCTTCCAGTCCTCGAGCGACTGGTCGAGCAAGCTGCTTGCCGCCTTTTCATTGGATTCACCGCTGACGTAGCCGGCATGGGCAAGCCCGGCGGCGGCGACCATGACGTCGAGGCGCCCGTACTTGTCGACTGCGGTCTGGAACATCGATGCGTTGTCGGTGACCGAGCATGCGTCGAGGTGCACCGCGTGCGCTGTGCCGCCGTCGGACTCGATGCCGGCGGCCGCAGCGACGGCCAGTTCCATGTTGATGTCGCCCAACACAACCGAGGCGCCCTCGGCGGCGAACCGAGAGGCGCACGCTCGCCCGATGCCGCTCGCCCCGCCGGTGATGACTCCGACCTTGCCTTCGAGGCGACCGCTGGGATCGACGCTCACTTCTTCGCCGCGGCCTTCGCGCACTTGCGTGCGGCGTTCAGGATGCGTCCCGAGTCTCGCTCCTCGGCGATGTAACGCCCGAGAAGCCCACCGGTGACAGGGTCGAGGTCCTTGTTCTCGAACATCCGATCGAAGACATCTGGCCCGCCCGGCGTCTTGCCGACGCCGAAGGCTTTGAACTTCTCCATGTCGCTCATCGAGGAACAGGCCATGGCGAACTTCGCGTCCGACTTTGTCGCCGCCGGCCAACGCACCTCGTAGCCGAGCTCGAGCATCCGCTTGGCGAATGCCATGCCGTGCTCACCCTCGCGCATCGCAACGAATTTCAAGGCATGGGCAACCTCGGGGTTGTCCGTGACATTCGCCCAGCCCAAGAGGAAACGCTCGGCCTCGGTTTCGGCGACGGCGATCGCGTTGAGCAACCCTAGGAAACTCGGCACCTCTGGCCCTGCGCCGTTCTTCGCCTTCTTGGATGTGGACGTCTTCGTCTCGGTCTTCGCCATCCTCGGAGTCTTTCAGACCTCCGTCTCGGAAGCAGATCCGGCCCTGTGTGTACCGTTGGGCACGAACCGTTGTGTTCGACGAGCGGCGTGAACACGCGCTGCGCCACGAGCTCTTCGAGCGATGTACCTGTCTGCTTCTCGAGATGATGCAGCAACAACACGAAGCCCTCGCCCGAGTAGCCGAACCGCAGTCCAGGAGGCCTGAGCGGCGCGAGTGGTCGGCCCTTGCGATCAACGACTGAGGTGGAGCCAGCCAAATCCGAGGACGCCTCGATACCGACCACCCGGATCCAGCGGCCATGGCTGCGAGTTGGTCGATGCTGTCGGGGAGCATGCCGAAGGTGGCGAGACACCACGCGTCAGGCTGCGCTTGCCAGATGCCATCACCAACGATCGCTCGAGAGACCCCGGGGAAGTTCAGCGAGATGCTGCAGCATCGGGCCGAACCCCCGAAGGCGTGGGATGCCCCGATGCACACGACGGCATAAGTTGCACCGACCCAGTTTGCCGCATCGCCTTCGACGAACGTCAGTCGCTGCTCGAGCCCAATGGCATCGCTCATGTCGCAAGCCTGAGCGATGACGCCGGCGTCGCTGTCAACACCGATGCCGGTGGCCGTGGCCAACCGCACCGCAACCATTCGAGCCAACGCGCCGCGGCTCCTGCCGCCTTCAGAATCTGGAGCTCTT
>CAZYLX010000906.1:0-1902 GCA_964648595.1 uncultured Acidimicrobiaceae bacterium | reverse complement strand
GGGTCCAGCGCTTCACTCCCCTACTCATCGAAGCCGCTCGGCCGTGTCGACGCAGCGTTGGCTCTCGTTGGTTCGTCGACGAGACCTACGTGAAAGTCGCCGGGAAGTGGCGCTACGTCTACCGCGCCATTGACGAACACGGCCAGGTAATTGACGTGTTCGTCTCGCAGCGACGCAATATGGATGCTGCTCGATCGTTCTTCGCTCGGGCGCTCGACACCCACGGTGAACCAGGCGAGTTCATCACCGATCTCGCCCAGGCCCTCGAGACCGTCATCGAAGAACTCGTTCCAGACGCGTTCCACAACACCGAGCAGTACGCCAACAACCGCGTCGAGTGTGACCACGGCCGACTCAAATCGAGGCTCAGACCAATGCGAGGCCTCAAAACCGACCGGACAGCATCGATCGTGATCCGAGGTCACGCCTTGATTCAGAACCTACGCCGCAGCCACTACGAACTCGGAACCAGCCCTCGACATCAACACCTGCGACTTGTTGATGCATTTGACGATCTGATCGCCACGATCTGACCAACACCGACGACTACCGCATCCCAACAACGCGTCTTGCGATGCAACAACGCAACAGTGCCCAACGGCCAACTACGCTCGAATTGCGTCTCAGACGCAAGCCACCCAGTTCCCGCTCCACGAACCAAAGGCCCCAATGTCACTGTTCGATGATCTCATCCCGACCCTCATTACCGAAACACCAGCGCAAGGACGCGAGCTTGCAATCATGATCGCCCGCAAGACGATCGCAACGATCCAGCCCGACGCAGACATTCGCGGCGAGCTCAGGTCCGACTACGATCAAGACAGCGCCAAACTCATGCAGGCGGGCCAGATCGTGGCGATCGAATTTCAAACGATTGCTGCCGCTAATAGCTACTGGACTAGCTGAACACGCAACCTGTCGCACGCTGTTGCGTTGAGGGATCGGCCCACCGTCGAGCGAGGGTGTCGAGATGAGCCATCGCCGGAATCAGTCGCCACGTGTGGATCGTTCGGCATTCGCTGGCTACCGGTTTCCGCCGGAAGTGGTCATGCTGGCTGTGCGTTGGTATCTCCGATACGGGCTCTCCTTCCGCGACGTCGAGGAACTGCTGGTCGAACGCGGGATCGAGGCGGATCACGTCACCATCCACCGATGGGTCCAGCGCTTCACTCCGCTACTGATCGATGCAGCCCGGCCCTGCCGCCAGGCTGTCGGTGAGCGCTGGTTCGTCGATGAGACCTACGTCAAAGTCGCTGGCCGATGGCGTTACGTCTACCGCGCTATCGATGACCATGGCCAGGTCATCGACGTGTTCGTGTCGCCGCGCCGCAACATCCACGCAGCCCGCGTCTTCTTCGGAAGGGCGCTCGTTGCGCACGGCGAACCCGATGAGGTCGTCACTGATCTGGCCCAAGCCTTGGAGACCGCGATCGAAGCGGTGATTCCTGACGCGTTCCACAACACTGAGCAGTACGCCAACAACCGGGTGGAGTGCGATCACAGTCGACTCAAGGCCAGGCTCAGACCAATGCGAGGTCTGAAAACCGATCGCACTGCATCAGTGGTGATCCGAGGTCACGCCTTCATCCAGAACCTACGCCGCGGTCACTACGAACTCGGAACTGAGAGCAGCCAGCACATGCGAATCGTCGCAGCATTCGAAGAACTCACCGAAACCATCTGACCTGCGTGGTCAGCTGTTGCCGATCACCAACGCGCCGCACGATCGGACAACGCAACAGCGCCTCGGAACCCTGCGGCGCGAGTTACTCGACCGCACAATCATCTGTAACCAGCGACGCCTTGACCGCCTCGTCGTCGACTACATCGACCACTACAACACGCACCGGCCCCATCGCTCCCTCGATCAACGACCGCCACTCGGCAACGAAATGCAGGCGA
>CAZYLX010000905.1:0-1908 GCA_964648595.1 uncultured Acidimicrobiaceae bacterium | reverse complement strand
GCAATGCCGTGGACCAGGCCACGCGCGAGATTGTGAACCGCTTCGATTTCAAGAACACCAACTCCACGATCGAGCTCGACGACAAGGAGATGACCGTCATGCTCGAGTCGGCCAGCCAGGACCGGATGTTCGCGTTGCAGCAGGTCGTCGAGGAGAAGTTCGTCAAACGGAAGGTGTCGCTCAAGACCCTCGACATCGGCGACATCGAGGACGCTGCCGGGGGCCGGGCCCGAGTGAAGATCAGCCTGAAAGCGGGCATCAGCTCCGACATGGCAAAGAAGATCAACTCGACAATCAAGGATCTCAAGCTCAAGGGCGTCCAGAGTTCGACCCAAGGGGATCAGGTTCGTGTCACCGGCAAGAAGCGCGACGCCCTCCAGGAGGTCATCGCTGCGCTGAAAGAAGCCGAACTCGATTTGCCGCTGCAATACCAAAACTTTCGAGACTGATCACCGGCGGAGGCCTGACGGTCGAGCCTTGCTTCAGAGCAGGAGCTGCATCAGGGCGACATCGCGGAACTTGTTGAACTTCCGGCCGACTTCACGCTCGACGCCCACCATCTCGAAGCCGTGTCGGCGGTGCAGCTCAACGCTGGCCTCCTGCGAGTCGACGATCCTGGCGAACATGGCGTGGAATCCGTGCGTTCGAGCGTTCTCGATGAGATCGCCGAGCAACGTCGTGCCAACCCCGGCCCGATGGTGGTCGGGGTGGACGTAGATCGAGTTCTCGACCGAGGTGCGGTAGCCGGGCCGGTCGCGGTAGAAGCTGATGCTTCCAAACCCCATCACCGCGCCGTCATGGGCCTCGGCGACGAGCACGACAAGTCCGCCGGAGCGGTCGTCGATGTAGCGACGTTGGTCGTCGAGTGTCCGCGGATGAAGATCGAACGTGTGGGCTGTCCCCAACACCTCGCGGTTGTAGATCTCCATGATCGCCGGGGCATCGCTGGTCTTCGCGGGCCGGATGAGCACGCCGGGGATAGTAGTCAGGCCGACGCTGTGTGCCCCTGATCAGTGCCCGACGGTCAGATCCTGCGTGGGAGCGGAGATGTGATCGAGCTCAACGATTGCCTCGTCGGCCTCCATGGCACTCTCGTCGGCCAATCGGATGACGCTCGCCTGCCGGGCCGCTGCTCGTTCGCTGCCCCATGCCAGGACTCGAGCGTCGCTGCTCAACACGATGAACTGAAGTTGCTGGCAGTGGTGATCGATCAACCAAAGGAGATGCTCGACGACCTCGTCGCCTTGACCCACGAAGATGTCGTCGACGATCACCGGACTTGGCTCATCGCACGCCGTTGCCTCGCGGATCCGATCGGCGAGTGCCAGCGAGGTTGCATCGGCGGTCGCGTCGGGGCTGAACATCGTAGATGGCCCGTGGTTGGCTGCCGCGGAGATGCTCGGCCGGTGAGTGGCCGCCCAATCGAGGGTCACGTCGGGCCCAACGAACCGATGCCACTGTTCGTTTGCGTATCGACGCTTCTCGGCCAAGGTCAGGGTTGCCCGCCGGTGCTGAGTGTCGTTGGTCAAGGCGTCGACCTTGCGGAGTTGGAAGTCGAGGTAGCTCTCGAGGCCGAAATGGTCGAGGAGATGCTGTTCGACTGCCAGCGCCGTCTCGTGTTCCTTGTGCCACGTCCATGAGCGGTACGCGACCCCGATCGCTACGGCCAGGAACGGAATGGCGATCAGTGGATGCGTGATCAGAGCAACGAAGAAAGAGATGAGCGTCAGGGATGCGGCAGCAACAATCGATTGGTTGCTCTTGTCCTCGAGTTGTTGCTGAGCAATGTCGACGTCGGCGCGGGCCTCTTCGATCTGTTCGCTCGCCTCGCTGCTGATGGTCTCACCGACAGTGTCGTCGTCGGTCTGGCGAGCGATCTCGACCTCGAGCTCGGCCAGCGAGATCGCA
>CAZYLX010000904.1:0-1910 GCA_964648595.1 uncultured Acidimicrobiaceae bacterium | reverse complement strand
CACCTCGCCCAAGAGCGCACCGCCGATGCTCGCCGTGATGGGCAGCAAGGTGCCATCCGAAAGTGTGACTTCCATGGCCTCGATGGCCGCTCGCAATCGTTCGGCCACGATGTTGATCTCGTAGCTGTTCGCGTTGGCGAGCAAGACAACGAACTCCTCGCCGCCGTACCTGGCGGCTTTGTCCTCGCCTCTTGTTTGACGATCCAGGGTTGCCCCGAGCATTCGAAGGACGTCGTCGCCGACGGCATGGCCGTGGGTGTCGTTCACGGCCTTGAAATGATCGAGGTCGACCATGAGCAACCCGACGGTGTGATCCTCGGATGGGAGCAACGATTGCGCTTCGACTCGACGCTCGAGCATCTGATCGAGCATGCCCCGGTTTGGCAGCCCGGTCAGCGAATCAGTCTCAGCTTCCTGCTGGAGCTCATCGTTGCGCTTGGAGAGCGCTTCGAGTTTGCGGGTGCTCTCGACGATGACGGTGTTGGCTTCCATCGTCAGCTGTTGCATTCCTCGCGTGGCTTCCAGGAGGAGCTCGGTGTAGGCCAGCGTCTGAGGGAACTGGAACTGGAGCAGTTCTGCCGTTTCCGAGACGATCGGTTCGGCGTTGATCAGCCATTCGTTCGTCTCGTCGAGGGAGAAGTCGAGTTCACTCTCTGTTGCTTCTGCCAGTGCCATCAAGTCGGCCGACACGTTGTCGCCGCACAACACACGTTCGGCGAGCAACGCCAAGCGCATGCAGCGTTGCAGGCTGTTGTGCTCCGGCGCGATGGGTTCGGTCCGCATCTCCACTGCATCGCAGATGAGCTCTGGCAGACCCCACTGGCGGATGAGGTTGGCGGTGATGTCATCGCTCGAGAAGCCAAGCAGGTCTCGTTCCACATCGGCGTCTGGCCACACGCCGGATTCACCGCAGAGCTGGCGAGCGATCGCCGGATACTTCGTTGCCAACACCACGGGGCCGAGCCCGGTCAACAGGCCTCCGAGGAACGCCTCGTCCTGCTGGGCCCTTGCGAGCCGGACGGCAAAGCGGCGAGCCAGGCTGCCGCTGACGACCATGCGCTTGCGGATGGCGGTGGTATCGAATGCTTCGGACTGGTCCGGTATCAGCATGCGTAGCGAGGTCGAGAGGGCGAGCAGACGCACCGACCGGAGACCGAGGGTCGTGAGTGCTCGTTCGACGGTGGTGATCTCGCTGGCGGGCGCGTAGAGCGCCGAATTCGACATGCGAACGATCTGGACGGCAAGGGCCACGTCGAGTTCGATCAGCTTGGCCAGCTTCGGAATCGTGATGTCGGGGTCTTCTGACTTGCGGACAACCTCGAGGACACTGACTGGCGGCGAAGGCAGCGAGTCGGCATCGACGAAGAGCGACGCGAGTGTTGGCTTCTCCTCTTGGTTCACCGCTGACACATCGACCTGCTTCCCTCTGACCATTCGGACACGAAGCAAGCATCGGAGCATCGCATCTTGGTATGAGTGGCGACGGGTCGCTTGCGTCAGAGTTGATTGATTGCCAACGCAGCGCCGCCCGCGAACGAGAGCAGCAGCACTGCCGGGCGGAACCAGCCGCGGTCGAGAAGTGGACGTGTCCACCGGCTGAGCACAAGGCCGAGGACGAGGCCGGGAATCATCGTTCCCAACAGCGCTGCCTCGTGCCATCCGAAGCGGCCAATGGCGACGAGGCCGAAGAACACAACGACCCCGGTGACCGCAACGAACGCGGAAACCGTGCATCGAAGACAGCGAGGCTCGAGGTCGGCGAAGCCGATGACCAGCGGCGGGCCGGGAATTGCCGCCGTGACGCTCGTGAACGCTGCCGATGCGCCAGTGACGACGTCGGTCGAGTTGGTTCGGTGCAAGCTCGCTCCGCTCAAGAGCCCGACTGCTGCGACACAGATCAAGAGCCCGAC
>CAZYLX010000903.1:0-1911 GCA_964648595.1 uncultured Acidimicrobiaceae bacterium | reverse complement strand
GATCTTCAGCCCGTTCTTCTCCCATCCATCCACCCATCCATTCCTCCCGCTGTGGGTGCAGCAAACATCGCCGAAGCGAGGGACTGTGAGACGGGCCCCACGATCTGGGGCCGGATTCGTGTTCATCATCAGCGCCGTTGCTCGCCTGCGGCGGCGGCTCACACCGTGCCGGGCTGGCGGAGGGTGGCCTTGAGCTGTTCGTCGAACGCCTTGAGCAGTGCGGTGAGGCGCCCGACCACGTCGGGGTGCTCGTTCAGGGCGAAGGCCACGTCGGTCTTACCAACGAGCCGGGTGCCTTCGAGGATGATCTTTGGACAGAGCTTGGGCATGGGGAAAGGGAAGAGTGGAATGGTGGAATATTGGATGGCTGCCGCTATGCCGCTGGCCGGGTACGATCACCGATGCCCAACAAGAGCGCGGACACTGAGATGTCTTCATTCAAGTCATCCCAATGAAGGCCGGTGCCCCCGCCACTGATGGTGGCGCTGGCTCGCTCGGCGTCGAGGGAGCCACTTCGTCATCGAGCGGCCGAAACACGTCGTTCGATTCATCGGCGAGAAACGCCTCCACCATGCGTAGCGCCCCGACGCCTTCGAGATGGCCCCAACTGCCGAGCAGTTCGTCGCCTTCGAGGCGAAGGTTACGCACCTGGGAAAGCAGCGTTCGCACCGCCAAGTCCTTTGCCTTCGGGTAGACGCCGACCTCGTCGAACGCCTTTCGGAATGCGACTTCGCTCCGGTCTTGAAGCAATTGCGCTCGAAGGTCGGCGAGTTCGCGGCTCTTGGCTTCGAGTTCGCGTTTGATAGCAGCGAAGCCTTCGACAGCTCGTTGTTCTGAGGATTCGTTTTCTTCTGTCATGATTTTGTCTTTCAGATGTCTTTGATGGTGAAGCTCCGCAGGCGGCGACGCTTGATGAGTTGCCCGAATGCGCCGGACACCGCGTCGATTTGGTCGTCATGCGGGCCGAGTGGGAACGCACCCGCCTCGTCGAGAAACGCGGAGACCCACGGACCGGCGACGAGTCGCAAGTTGCCTTGCTCGGCAGCCGAGGCGACCGGAGCAGCCCGCTCGGTCTTCGGTCCCGTGGGTCGAACACCCCGGAACGTGAAGCCCGGCAGAACGCGGCGAGCGTAGTGAGAGATGACGTCGAGCCCGGAGCTGCCCGGTTCTCGCTCCATGTAGACAGGCACGCGTCGAGTGTCGGCCTCGGCAACTTGCCGGATGCGTTTCTCGTTCGTCTCGGAGGTTCCACGAAAATGCTGCATGTCGAGCACGTACCAAACGCCCTGGTGAAAGCCGACCAGCGCGCCGGCGGTCCAGTCAGGGTCGCGCCCTTTTTGCGGGACGGTCGCAGCTCGGTCCCAGTACCGAATCGGTCGCAGAGACTTCGGCACGTCCCACTGTCCGAGAATGTGCATCCACTCGCGCTTGAACATGCCGCCGTCTGCGGTGGCATCCCAATCGCCTTCGAGGAGGCGTTGCCGCGTCAACGGGTCGAGGTGCTCAAGCGAGCGAAGATACTCGGCTTGGTCGAGGGACGGGTTGTCTGTGAGCAAGCTCGGGATAAATCGACGGTCGTCGCGCTCCTCGACGATGTAGCGGCGCTTGACCCAGTCGTGACCGATGCCGCCCGGATTCGAAGACCCTCGCATCCGAAGCGGGACGCCGATACCTTCTCGGCGTCGGAGTCGACTGAATAGGTAGCGGAAATAGTTCTCGGGGAACTGCGTCAGCTCGTCGAAGCCAACATGGTGACTTTTGCAGATCGAGATCAGGTCAGTTTGCCAATTTTCGTAGCCCCCCAGGCGTTCGTCCGCGAGGTGCGTCCGGTGGCCGGTGAGAAGAAGCCGATGCCGGAGATCAGCCCGGTGTCGCGCCCTGATGGCGCCGACCTCGACACTCAGGAGCGCG
>CAZYLX010000902.1:0-1915 GCA_964648595.1 uncultured Acidimicrobiaceae bacterium | reverse complement strand
GCTCGAAGAGATCATCGTCCACACCGGCCAGCACTACGACTGGGAGATGTCGCAGGCATTCTTCGAAGGCCTCGACCTTCCCGAACCTTTCGTCAACCTCGAAATCGGTTCGGCGACGCACGGCGCCCAAACTGGCCGCATGCTGGAGCACATTGAAAGCGTTCTGCTCGATCAGAAGCCTGGCCTGATGATCGTCTACGGTGACACCAACTCGACGTTGGCAGGAGCCCTTGCCGCCACCAAGCTTCACATCCCGGTCGCCCACGTCGAGGCCGGTCTCCGCTCCTTCAACCGCCGCATGCCCGAGGAGGTCAACCGCGTTCTGACGGACCACATCTCGACCCTCCTCTTCGCGCCGACCCAGGCAGCCGTCGCCAACCTCAAAGACGAGGGAGTTGTCGACGGCGTCATCCGAACCGGCGATGTGATGTTCGACTTGGCGCTTTCGATCCGCGATCTTATGGCGAGTCGTTCGCCTGAAGTCATTGAACGCGTCGGAGTCCAACCTGAGAACTTCGCGCTGGTTACAATGCACCGCGCCGAGAACACCGATGATGAAGAGCGCTGGAACGGCATCGTCGACGGCCTCGGCCGGCTCGGCGCCGATGGATTGCCCGTCGTGTGGCTGGTTCACCCCCGCGTCGCGGACAAGGTCAGTGGTTTGAACCTCCAGAGGGTTCGCTTCCTCAAACCCCAGCCGTACCTCGAGACACAGATCCTGCTCGACTCGGCCCGGGTCGTCATCACCGACTCGGGCGGCCTGCAAAAGGAAGCCGCCTTCCACGAGCGCCCGTGCGTGACCGTGCGCACTGAGACCGAGTGGGTCGAGTTACTGGATGCGGGGGTCAACCGCCTCGTCGAGGCAGAGCCGGAAGCTATCCATTCAGCTGGCTTGGCGGCGAAATGGCCCGAATCTGGTCTGCCAAACAACCTCTACGGTGACGGCACCACCGCTGAGCACATCGCGCGTGAGGTGCAGACGTTCCTCGACGGCGAAGCGAGTTCCCAAGCCGAGCCCGCACCAACCCGGGCCGCGAAAGGGTGAGAATGTCCTACTTCAAACACGATTCCGCCTACGTCGACGAGCCGTGCGAGATCGGCGACGGCACCAAGATCTGGCACTTCTGCCACATCCAATCGGGCGCCAAGATCGGCGAGAGGTGTATCTTCGGCCAAAACTGCAACGTCGCCAACGACGTGGTCATCGGGTCAAACGTTAAGGTGCAGAACAATGTCTCCATCTACACCGGAACCATCATCGAGGATGACGTTTTCCTCGGGCCCTCGTGCGTTCTTACCAACGTCACCAACCCCCGCTCACAGGTCGTCCGCCACAGCCTCTACGAAGAGACCCTGCTTCGCCGGGGCTGTTCGATAGGAGCTAACGCCACAATCGTCTGCGGAATCACTATCGGCCGTTACGCGTTCGTCGGCGCCGGTGCCGTGGTCGCCAAGGACGTCCCCGATTACGCTCTGATGGTCGGTGTGCCGGGTCGTCGACTCGGTTGGATGAGTCGTCATGGTCATCCCATGAAACCCGACGCGAACGGCATAATGGCCTGTCCTGAAACCGGCCTCAGATACAAGGAAGTAGAACCAGACACCGTTCGCTGCCTCGATATTTCCGAGGATGAAGACCTTCCCGTTGATCTCCGGCTAGGAATACGGAAGTACGATGATTTGAAAGCCGATCGCAGTTCTCATCAGCAGTCACATCCTGGAAAACCCTAGGATTGAGAAAGATGTGGTCGCGAGGAACCGGAGGCGCTGAATCACCGAAGCGTGCTCTTCAAACACCACAACAAGAATGGCCTGCAGGAGTATTGTTTCCACACGTTTGGAGTCTGGTGATGAGCCGGAAGAATCGAGAACTTGGATGGTTCAACATGGCAGAAATGGGGCACGAACCCCTACC
>CAZYLX010000901.1:0-1917 GCA_964648595.1 uncultured Acidimicrobiaceae bacterium | reverse complement strand
CCCCCTATAGTCACCGGTCTCTCACCGGAGGTTCGCCTCTGGAGAGTGGCAAGGTCCCGTAGTGCAGTCTGGAGTGCACGCCGCCCTGTCAAGGCGGAGGTCGCGAGTTCAAATCTCGTCGGGACCGCGGGAACCCTTCGGGTTCCTTAGAGTTTCGCCTAGCGGCGAAACTCTTTCTGTTACCGGGTTCCGCGGGAGAATTTCGTCCTGCGGAATTCTCGGGTTTGAGGAGGGCCCCAGGGCCCGAGTCAATACCTGGTCGGGTAGCTCAGTCGGCAGAGCGACCGCCTGAAAAGCGGTAGGTCCGGGGATCGACGCCCCGCCCGACCACATCGAGAAACACCAGGTCAGTACCCTTGGGTGCTGGCCTGGCGTCATTTCTGGGTCGACAACGTCAGGTGGTGGGGCAACGAGGCCGCCTTGAAGCCGCTCACGTCGACGTCCAACCAGTGCCCAACGCGTCCATCGCCAACACGATCGCGACCGGCTTCACGAATTCAGTTGCGGTCAGCGTGCGCGCCAACAACAGTCCGTCCATGACGGTCTTGTCCAACGGTGTGATCACGCTCCGACGTCCGACGGCGGAGGATGCCGCAGAGATGGCCGCTGCAGTTCAGGAGTCCCTGGCTGAACTCGAGCCGTGGATGCCGTGGGCAAGCAGTCGGTACGACGAAGCGGCGGCACGGGAGTGGATTGCCAACCAAAGCGAGTACGCCTTCGTCATCATCGATACCGACGGCGCCGTTGTCGGCACCTGCGGTCTGAACGCCATCGACGAGATGAACAAGCGGGCCAACCTCGGCTATTGGCTACGTACCGACTGCACCGGTCGTGGACTCGCCACGGCGGCAACGAGGCTTCTCGCAACCCACGCCCTCGAAGACCTCGAGTTCCTTCGTCTCGAGATCTCGATGTCGATCGACAATCACGCGAGCCGTGGCGTCGCCGAGCGGGCGGGCGCGGCGTATGAAGGCGTTCTCAGGAGTCGCCTCCTGCTGCACGGCCAGATCCATGACGCGCACTCGTTCGCCATCACGGCCAACCGACCGTCCAGCTAGGACATCGGTCCAGCTAGAGAATCGCCTCGCCCCGGTAGCCGGCGGCATCAGGGCGGGCCGCAACCTCGCCGGCCACCATCGACGCGAACGTCTCGACCTGGAGATCGACCGACCCGAGGAGATCTGACGCGTCACCGATCATCAGAGCCAGGGCGGCCTCGGAACCAGGGAAGCGAGCGTCCTCTCCCAGCTTGGTGAGCAGGAGCGTTCCATCGGCCTTTCCTTCACGCATCGCGAGGGCTGTCGCAACGGCATGCTCCTTGATGATCTCGTGCGCCGTTTCGCGGCCGGAGCCCTCGCGAACCGCGTGCATGAGCAGCTTGGTGGTTGCCAGGAACGGGAGATAGCGCCGCAGTTCGGCGTCGACGACGGCCGGGAACACTCCGAACTCGTTCAGTACCGCAAAGGTCGTCTCGAAGATCCCGTCGATGGTGAAGAACGCATCGGGTATCACGACCCGGCGAACCACCGAGCACGACACATCACCCTCGTTCCACTGATCCCCTGACAGCCCGGCCGCCATCGTCAAATGACCTTTCAGGATCACGCTGAGCCCCGAGATCCGCTCGCAGGACCGAGTGTTCATTTTGTGAGGCATCGCCGAGGACCCGACCTGGCCGGGCTGGAAACCCTCCGTTGCGAGGTCATGGCCAGCCATGAGGCGAACGAGGAGCGCCAAGTTGGCCGGTGCAGCGGCGAGCTGTACAAGAGCAGAAACCAACTCGTAGTCGAGCGACCGGGGGTAGACCTGACCAACAGCGCCGAGGACGTTCGGCACGCCGAGATCTGCCGCGATCGAACGCTCCAGCGACTGGGCGGCCTCCGGCGATCCGAGCAGGTCGATCTGATCCTGCTGAGA
>CAZYLX010000900.1:0-1919 GCA_964648595.1 uncultured Acidimicrobiaceae bacterium | reverse complement strand
TCACTCGATCACATCACCGATGATGAGTACTTCGAACTCCGGGGACACATTGTCTTCCTCGTTGGATTCCTCGACGCGGCACGGCGGCCACGGCATGGACTTTTCGGCGAAACAGGAGTCCACCTGAGCTCGGATGGTCGCCTGGCTTCCGACCCTGTGGAAGAAGGTGTTGAAGCCGAGGACGGACTCGATCGTGATGGTCTCACCAATGCCGACGGGAGCATCGATTCGGAACTGTGCGACCGAGCCATCCGGCGTCACCGCTGGGCTCCACGGTGAGACGTCATCGCGACTCCGGACTTCGAAGTGCACATCGAACTCATCCATGACGATCTCCTGCCCGGAGTTGGTGATCTCGGCGACAATCGGGACAACCCAGTAGAGCGTTTCACCAACCGGGACCCACCCCTCCGCGTCAAACGACTCTGTGATCTCGATCGTCAGGTTCGGCGGCTCAGGAACGACGCCCGTCACCGGAATCTCGAAGTCCGGATTGTCCCCACTGTGCTCGATGAAGAGGGTGTCCTCGAACACTCCGGGCGCGTTGGCGAGGAAGAGGACATGGATGGTGCATCTGTCGCCCGCCAGCAATAGATCGCAGTCACTGTCTCGATCGAACTTCCGCGAACCGAGTTGGATGCTCTCTATCTGAACGTCGAGGTCTCCCACATTCCTGACCTCGACAGGTCGTGTCCACTCGTTCGGCGTAGGACTCGCAGCGATGAACTCAGCATCGGCTCGCGGCACCAGACCAAAGTCGACAATGACGGGATCGACGATGAGGAAGGCTTCCGGCGGTTCAATGGCGATACCGAAGACTGGGATGATGAGCCGATCGTCTCTTCCGGTGTGCTCGATGATGACCTCGGCGCCGGCGTCGCCGGGCTCGCTCGGAGCGAACGTGACCTCAACAAGGCACGCATGGTCCGGTTCCACGGAACCACAGTCGGTGCTGACCCTGAACGAATCGTGGTCTTCAACACGAACGTCCTCGACCTCCAAGGCCCCGGGTCCGACGTTGACCAGCTCGACCTCTGCTGTGGTCTCATCTCCCGGGGCGAGCTCCGGGAAACTGATCGAGTCCGTGAGAGTGACGAGGTTGCCGTTCGCGGGCTGGGTGGTTACGACATTGGGCACGTCCTCGTCGTCCCTGGATGCGAGAACCGCAATCGTGACAATCGTCGCGATGATCGCAACAACGATGCTCGCCCACACCCACTTGGATCGACCGTGTCGCGCCACCGGAGTCGCATCTGAGACTTGCGCTTGCCGGATCACCGGAGGAGGCGGCCTGACGAACGTGAGGTTGTGTTCAGTGATCTCGAGTCCTGCTGAATCCCCGATGCGGTCGCGGATACTTGCAGCCTGCCCCAAGAGTCCTCGAGCGGACGCGAGATCACCCATGGCCAGCGATCGGGTTCCCTGCTGGTGGAGCGACCATGCCACCTGCAGCGGTTCGTCGGCGTG
The DNA here is from genome assembly GCA_964648595.1 of uncultured Acidimicrobiaceae bacterium. Taxonomy (GTDB): domain Bacteria; phylum Actinomycetota; class Acidimicrobiia; order Acidimicrobiales; family SZUA-35; genus SZUA-35. The sequence continues at coordinate 452 of CAZYLX010000900.1, read as the reverse complement.
AGATGCCGCAGTCTCGACCTCGCCGACGACGTCGGCCCACAAACCCCATCGAGCAGATAGAGCGAGGCCGGCATCGGCCGACCGACCCAGAGTGATCGCCTCGTCGAACTCGTTGCGTTCTATTGCCGAACGCATCGCTGAGGCGATGGCTGCGCCGGCCGAGGCGATGGAGTCGGCGTTGGGTTCTTCCCGTGACCACTGAGCGAGACCGCTGATCGTTGCTGAGCGGGTGTCCGGAAGGTCCAGATGGTCGGCGGTTGCGGGGGGGAGTCGGTAGGTCGGCGATCCGACTTGTAGCAGGCCATCGCTGTGGAGGCGCTTGAGATCAGCGGCCGCCCCGTCGACAGCCGATACCGTCGTGACTGCCTCCGGAGGCAGAGGGGAACCGTCGAGTGCTGCAAGAACCGACAGCACGCGCGTCTCGCTGAGGGTGAGGGTCTCTCTGATCTTCG
>CAZYLX010000899.1:0-1921 GCA_964648595.1 uncultured Acidimicrobiaceae bacterium | reverse complement strand
CGTTCTACCTTCGGGCGATGAGGCGAACCAACCGGCACCGCATCGCACAGGCACGACTCATCGGAGCCATGGCACGGCTCGATGATCTGCGAGGCCGACGGCCCGCCGTCAGTACCGTGCTCGGGCACAAACATATGGATAGTCAAATGAGGGGCATTCTGTCCGGCCGGGATCTGCTTGATCGGATGTGCATCTGTTCGATCGACCGGAGTTGTGTCGTAAGACTCTGTCGGCATCCCAGGGCCGGTTCGACGATCAGACTGAACAACCAGTTTCACTCTTTGAAAGGAGCGCCCGATGACAACCCAACACAAGCGGGCGGCACCCGCCCGCCACCAGACGCGTCTGCGCCCGATGTGGCTGCCTGACGCCGAAGATGCGTTCGACGAACCAGAAGAAGGCGCCCGAACCGGTGAAGAAGCCAAGAGCGATTCCCGGCCAGACGACGAGGCGACCGAGTGCTCTGCTGGTGCCTGATTTGGTTGACATGATCACCTTCCAGTGTCTCAGTCTCGCTAGGCGATGGCGGCGGTGCCGCTGGATCGCGGCGGGTGGCCCCAAGTTGTTGAGCACCCGGCGAGGCCAGAGCGCAGTGTCGTACTCCAGAGTTCCGCACGATGAGGAGGGCACAAGCTGTCAATTCGGCTGTCAACCAGCCGTGATGTGCGCTGCTGACGGAAAACCAAGAAACCCCAGGCCGGGGACCTGGGGTTCTGTTGTGGAGCTATGGAGAATTGAACTCCAGACCTCTTCCATGCCATGGAAGCGCTCTACCAACTGAGCTATAGCCCCGGGACTACCCGAGTGGGGAGCGGTGATCGTACCAACTTCCCAGCGGCCAACAACGTTATCGCCCCAGTCGACTTCCGTCTCCCGCTCCCACATCTGCGTCGTCCAAATCCTCCACCTCTCACTCCGAGCGGCGTCCTACGCTGACGACGATATGTCTGACACAGCGCCTCCCCAGTCACCGGACACTCCAGCGTTTCGATACGACGCGACGCTCGCCGGTGCCATCGAAAAGCGCTGGCAGGACCGGTGGGAAGAAGAGGGCACGTTCGAGGCGCCCAATCCGTCTGGCCCGATGGCTGAGCCAGACAAGGTCGACGGGCGCGAAAAGCTGTTCGTGCTCGACATGTTCCCGTATCCCTCAGGCAAGGGTCTGCACGTGGGCCACCCGCTCGGCTACATCGGCACCGACGTGTTCGCCCGCTACCACCGCATGGCCGGCTACAACGTGGTCCACGCGCTCGGCTACGACGCCTTCGGCCTCCCGGCCGAGCAGCACGCCATCACCACCGGCGTCCACCCAAGGGTCAACACCGAAGAGAACGTGGCAACCATGCGGCGCCAGCTGCGCCGCCTCGGTCTCGCCCACGATGCCCGTCGAAGCGTTTCGACCACCGATGAATCGTTCTTCCGTTGGACCCAGTGGATCTTCCAGCAGATCTTCAACGCGTGGTACGACGAAGACCTGGATCGGGCTCGACCGATCGACGAGTTGATCGCCGAATTCGAATCCGGCACGCGCCCCATCGACGACGGAGGACAGTGGGTTGAGCTTTCCACGGGCGAGCAGGCCGACCTGATCGACAGCTTCCGCCTGGCCTACCTGTCCGATGCCCCCGTGAACTGGTGTCCCGGCCTGGGAACGATCCTGGCCAACGAAGAGGTGACCGCCGAGGGTCGATCCGACATCGGCAACTTCCCGGTGTTCAAGCGAAACATGCGGCAGTGGATGCTGAGCATCACGAAGTACGCCGATCGACTCATCGCCGATCTCGACATGCTCGATTGGCCAGAACCGATCAAGATCATGCAGCGCAACTGGATCGGTCGAAGCGAGGGTGCGACCGTCCGTTTCGGCTCTGCCGCCGGTCCGATCGAGGTCTTCACCACCCGCCCGGACACGTTGTTCGGC
>CAZYLX010000898.1:0-1925 GCA_964648595.1 uncultured Acidimicrobiaceae bacterium | reverse complement strand
TTCGCAACACCGAAGACCCGGAGCACGCCCGATCCCGAGGAGCTCCAACGCTTGAGCAAGCAGGCCTATCGCGTGCTTCGCTGCGAAGGGATGGCCCGCGCTGACTTCCTCATCGAGGAAGGCGGCCGGGGCCCGCTCCTGAACGAACTCAACACGATTCCGGGCTTCACACCGATCTCGATGTATCCGAAGATGTGGGAAGCGTCAGGTCTGTCCTACCCCGAGCTGATCGACGAGCTCGTTCGGCTGGCAATCGAGCGGCACGAGCGACGCGTGGCAAAACGACCGATCTTCTGACTCACCAGCTCGAACTCGAACCGCCACCGCCGAAACCGCCACCACCGCCGCTGAAGCCCCCACCGCCGCCGCTGAAGCCGCCGCCGCTGCTACCGCCGACCGAAACCCAACCGCTGTTGCGTTGCCGTTTGGCCACGATCTCAGCGCGAATCCTGGCGGCTCGAGTGCGAACGTCAACAGCGGTTGCCAACTGACTTTCGAGCGAGGCCCCGTTGTCGCTCAATGATCGTTCGAGACGATCGAGCGACCGCTGGTCGTCATTTTCAAAGAGCTGCCATCCGATCGTCTTGCTCGCTCGCTGGAGTTCACGGCGAGCTCGATCTCGCTCTCGAACGACCTCTCGACGCAGAGCCACGACGCGATCGCGTTCCTGTTTCGCGGCGAGGAAGACGGCGTCGATACGGCGGGCCAGCGCACTGGCCGACTCGGCCACGCGGAGATGGTTGGGGCGCGACCGTTTGAGCTCGGCCACGAGGCCGTTGTGAACCACCGCGGCCTCCTCCGGCCGCACATCGAAGCTCTCTGGCAGATCTCGGTCGTTGCTGCGGATGAAGGTGTCCAGCTCGCTGATCTCGGTTGCGATCTCGACAAGCAGCGCCGGGGCCTCCTGGCGAGCCGTCTCCATACTGACGATGAGCGTGTCCATGTTGTCCAGCAGGTCATCGGCTCGGATCAGCCACAGACCGGCCGACTCGAGATTGGCGGCCGCGGCGTCCCAGGCTTGGGATTGAATTTGTTGTTCACCGATGACTCGCTCTTGTTGCGAACGACTGAGCCGGTGATCGACATCATTCGGGGAGCCTGCTCGGGCGATCGCTACTGCGGCGTGGTGGTGTTCGAGTGCTTCCAGCTGCTGCCGGGTGATCCTTGCTCGCTCGCTCTCGGTCTCGAGGCTGGATCGCAACTCGGTGGCCCACTCCAGCAACCCGGCCTTTCGATCCGGCAGCGTTTGCAGGTCGTGGCGAGCAGCGAACAGCACTGCTTCGCCTTCTTCGATCATCGCCTCAGCGGCCAACGCATCGATGGCAAGATCATCAAGATCCAACGCGGCGAGGCGCTGCTCGGTGTTCATGAGCTGCTCGGTCGGCTCCGTCACGATCCACCCCTCCGCCCTTCGGCGCTCGGCGAACTCCAGCGACTCAGCGATGTCGTTTCTGATCCGCGCGTTCTTGACCGGCATCGTCACCCGAAGGCGCTCGACCCGATCGCCGAACTGTTGCAGCCGATCCATTTGGCTCTGAGCCTCGTCGATCGATCGCCCCAGCTCTTCGACACGAACGGTGGCGCTACGAACGCCATCCCGCGACAACGAACCGATTCCGCCCTCGGTCGCCCGCGTGACGTTCGCTCGCGCACCGTCAACCTCGGCGAGGGCCTTGACCGCCGCAGCGCGGAGATCGCCGAGCCGCGTTCGTGTTTCGCCAAGCACCGTTCGGTCCCACACCTCGGAACGAGCATCGAGCTGCGCCATACGCTCTCTGACCACGCCAACCTCGACAAGCGGCTCCTGCGACAGTGCTTCCAACGCGTTTCGGGCATCGGTGAGCTGCCGACGGCGACGGACCGCCACTGACGTACCTGCCAGTCCGACGGCGCCAACAGGAGTTCCAGAAAGGAGCAGATATTGA
>CAZYLX010000897.1:0-1925 GCA_964648595.1 uncultured Acidimicrobiaceae bacterium | reverse complement strand
GTGCCCGGGACGCCGGAAAACATGATGGCAGACGTCAATTGGTCGACACGGGTGAACCAGCAGACGGCGTTGCCGTGATGCTCGTGCCGATGATCGATGGACCGATCGACGATGTTGATGCTCTTGCTGATTTGCTCGGCGGTCGCTGAGAGGGCCAGGCACGAACGCCTCGGTCAGTCGTCGTGTTCTACCTGTGAGAAAGCGGCAACGACAGAAGCGAACGTCTCGACGAACTCTGCGAATGCGTCGTCTGGGGGCTCCGGGCTTCCGCCAACCAGGATCGAGTCAGGAATGGCGTCGAGGAGTTCGAAGACGGTGGCCCGCTGATGAATTCTGTTCTCGGGAAGCGACGGATAGATGACGTACTCGCCCGCGAGCGCAGCCAACGCATCGACGGTGACACCTCTCACCGGTGCGCCGTCGAGAAGGTCGTTGGCAACGTCGGCATCATGGGTGTCGGTGATGATGATCCTGGAGAGCTCATCGACTACGGGATCAGACGACGTCGCAGGCCAACAGAGCATCGTGCGTGCGATGAGCTCGGGATGATCGATCGCAAGCCGCAGTGCTGTTGAGCACCCGTTTGATCCAGCGATGATCCCGGCTTTGTCATAGCCAGCTTCTCGGATCGTCTTCGCCAGTGCGTTGGCCTCCTCCGCCCAGGAACGAGGCTCCAGCGGCCTCTCGTGCAGTGTGAACTCGACGCCGAGCCTGGAGAGCGCAGCGGCGACACCCGTGCTCACCCAGAAGTCGTTGGCCGTCATTGGTGGATCGTCGTAGAGCCCGCCGGGGACCATCACGATCGGAAGGAGTTCCGGTAAGTGCACCATCGGCCGATTGTCGCAGGGCGACGCGTCGGAGCATCGGATGCTGGCCTCGCCTTGGTTGCGTGCCCGGTTCGACGTGTCTCATTCGGCAAGCACGTCTCATTCGGCAAGCACGTCTCATTCGGCAAGCACTGTGGAATGCTGGTCGGAATGTCCAGAACCTCGGATCGTTCCTCACTTCTCGAGTGGTTCGCCGCCAATCACCCAGATCAGACCCTTCGAGCCGGGCAGCTGGTGTTCATCGACGTTTCGTTTGCCCCGACGGTGCTCGCTCGGGCTGAATCTGCCGGCATCGCTGTGGCCCGAGCAAGGGGGTTCGCAGTCGACGGCGCTGTCGCCAGGCGGATCGACGGCCAGGAGATCAGCCCGGACGGAGGGTCGTTGCTCGACTGCGAAACACCGAGTGGCGTCACGTGCGGTGCCGTGCGTCTGGCGGTGACGACCCGATGGGCCGAACCTTCTCCCGGATCGGCTCGTCACATGGTGCTGCTGGATCTTGACGAGCGATCCGGTCACTGATGGCAACACTCCAAGACCTCGTTCGCCAGCACACCGGGCTCGACAGCGATCGACTTCGGCACCTACGCCGCCTTGTTGCGACATGGGATCTGTTGGCCGACCTCAGCTTTGCTGATCTGCTGTTGTTCGTGCCGGCCAGCGGGCGGTCCGGTGATCTGCGGTTCTTCATCGGCGGACATGTTCGGCCGGCCACGGCACAAACGCTGTATCGCGAGGACCAGGTCGGTCGATTCGTGAATGACGCCGATCGGCCGGAGGTCGGTGCGTGCTGGACCGAGCAAACGACAACAGCGGGAACGACTTCGGTCGGTGGTGTCGAGATCGAGACCAAGACGATCCCCGTGCGTTTGGATGGTGAGGTCTTGGCCGTGCTGGTAATGGATGCGCCGGCGCGAGCTGAGGCCGATCGAAGCGAGCTCGAGCGGGCATATCTGTCGGTGTTCGAGTCGTTCTGGGCCATGGTCGGCGACGGCATGTTTCCCTATGAGTCGGACGAGCCGTCTTAGCTGACCGTTCGAGTTGGCGATGGCGCCATCGTGATGGATCGGGCCGCACGCGTCTCCTACACGTCGCCGAACG
>CAZYLX010000896.1:0-1932 GCA_964648595.1 uncultured Acidimicrobiaceae bacterium | reverse complement strand
ATCACCGACGCCGAGGGCGAGGTCATCACCTTCATCGACGAGATGCACACCGTGGTCGGGGCCGGCGCCGCCGGCGAGTCAGCCATGGACGCCAGCAACATGCTCAAGCCGATGCTCGCTCGAGGCGAACTTCGGATGGTCGGCGCAACCACGCTCGATGAGTTCCGCAAGTACATCGAGAAGGACGCTGCACTCGAGCGTCGCTTCCAGCAGGTGTTCGTCGGTGAGCCCTCGGTGGAGGATTCGATCGCCATCTTGCGTGGTCTCAAGGAGCGCTACGAGGTCCACCATGGCGTCCGCATTCAAGATGCGGCCCTGATTGCTGCTGCCACACTCTCCGATCGCTATCTCACCGGCCGATTCCTGCCGGACAAGGCGATCGACCTCATCGACGAAGCGGCGTCCAAGCTCCGTATCGAGATCGATTCGCTGCCGACCGAGATCGACGTTGTTGAACGTCGAATCCGGCAGCTCGAGATGGAGCAGGTCGCCTTGGCCAAGGAGTCCGACGCCCAGTCGATCGAGCGGGGCGAGGAGATCAGCAATGAGTTGGCTGATCTCAAGGAGCAGAGCCAGGCCATGAAGGCGCATTGGCAGAACGAGAAGGACGCCATCGGCAAGATCCGGCTCCTGAAGGAGCTCTACGAGAACGAACGGCGAGAACTCGATCGCGAGGCCGATCTCGAGAAGGCAGCCGAGATCCGATTCGGCCGGTTGCCGGGTCTGGAACGCCAGATCGAGGCGGCAACCGCCGCCCTCGCCGAACTGCAATCCGAGAAGTCGATGCTCAAGGAGGAGGTCGACGAGGAGGATGTGGCTGAGGTCGTGAGCCGCTCGACTGGCGTGCCGGTGAGTCGTCTGATCGAGGCCGAGAGCCGCAAACTTCTTCGGCTCGAGTCCGAGCTCCACGAGCGAGTGATCGGTCAAGACGAGGCCGTAGGAGCCGTCAGTGCCGCGATCCGCCGCAGTCGTGCTGGGTTGTCCGACCCCAACCGGCCCATCGGGAGCTTCCTGTTCCTGGGCCCGACCGGTGTCGGAAAGACCGAGCTTGCCCGGGCGCTCGCCGACTTCTTGTTCGACGACGAGCGAGCCATGACCCGTATCGACATGAGTGAATACATGGAGAAGCACTCCGTGAGTCGTCTGATCGGTGCCCCTCCTGGCTACGTCGGGTACGACCAGGGTGGCCAGCTGACCGAGCTCATTCGGCGCCGGCCGTATGCAGTTGTCCTGCTCGACGAGATCGAGAAGGCGCATCCCGATGTGTTCAACGTGCTACTTCAGCTCCTTGATGATGGGCGGCTGACCGACGGACAGGGCCGTACGGTCGACTTCACCAACGTCGTCCTCATCATGACCTCGAACCTCCCAGGCGACCCGAAGGACTTCTTCCGTCCCGAGTTCATCAACCGTGTCGATGACATCGTTCGCTTCAGTGAGCTGACCGAGGCTGATCTCGCATCCATTGTCGGGATCCAGATCGAGCACGTCGCCAAGCGGCTTGCCGATCAGCGCTTGGGGCTCGAGGTCACCGACGGGGCCAAGAGCCTGCTCGCCAAGCTCGGGTTCGATCCGGCATTCGGTGCCCGGCCGCTCAAGCGGGTTATCCAACGCGAAGTAGTCGACCAGGTGGCGAGCGCCATTCTCGAGGGTGGGGTGCCCGAGGGTTCGACGATCTTTGTTGATCTTCTTGGTGAGGAAATCACCATCGAGATTCGTGAGCCGGCGCCGACCCCAGCTTCCTGAGGCGCCACAAGGTGAATCCCGAGGCAGCGGCGGCACAGTGAAACGTATGGTGTATGTGCTGGTCGGTGTCGTCGTCATTGTGTTCGTCGGGTCGGCGATCGCTGTGCGGAGCCTCGGCCATGACATCGAACGCTGGCACGTCGATCCCATCAATGCCCCGAGGCCGTCGACCCCGAACGCATTCCG
>CAZYLX010000895.1:0-1933 GCA_964648595.1 uncultured Acidimicrobiaceae bacterium | reverse complement strand
GTCGGCAACCACTGCCGGACGACCGGGGGCAATGAGCGGGTGCCCATCAGCGCCAACGTGAACGTGCCGACGAGGATGACCGCCGCGAAGCCGACCAGCTTCGTCGGCGCACCGACGACGACGGCCAGTACAACGACGGCGACCGTCGTCGCGACGGCGAGGCCGAGGCCGATGGCGTCGTTGTCGCCGACGACGGCTTTGACGGCGAAGCGGGTGGCGATGCCACCGGCGAGCGCAGCGATGAGTCCGACCAGGAAGTGCACGCCGCCTGCTGGGAGCAAGACGGCCAGCAGTCCGAACCCGACGACCGCTCCGGCGAGCCCGGGAGCGGCGGTCGAATCGGCAAGGCCGATCTGAATCTTGTTGAGAGCAGCCCTCACAGCGAGGCCGGCAACACCACAAGCGACAACGAGTAACGCCCAACTGACGACTGTCTCGAGTGCTTCCACTCTTCTCCCCTTGGTCTCATCGCAGGATCGACGATGGTTTTTGGTCCATTCCTGTCGATTGCGCTGCTCGCGGCCTCGACAGTTCACATCTTGGCCGGAAAACTCGAAGGGCGCCAGCACGATGGTGCTGGCGCCCTTCAGAGCTCGCCTTCACGAGCGCTCGATTTGCTTGTCAGATCAAGGCCAGGACGCCTCGATCGCATCGGCGGCGGCCTGCGCCGTGATGTCGCCATTGACCGCAGCGGTGCTCTCGGTCCAGAAGGTTCCGGCGCCGACGTCAGCCGGCATGAGGTCGGAACCGTCGAAACGGAACACTTCGGCCCCGTTCAAGATGTCCAGGAACGACTGCTCGAGCGGGAGATAGAGGCTCGTGTCGATGCCCTCAGCGGCCGAGAGGAAACCGGAGATGGCTCCACCCTTACGCTCGGCCTGGGCGGCCTGACGAACGTCGGCGTATTCGACCGATCCCAAGTAGTCCACAACGGCCCAGACCTCGGGACGATCATTGTGCGCAGCGGCGAGGGTGCCACCACCGAGGACCGGGCGGCCCTCGTTGGACGGGAAGTAGAACACGTCGACTGCGTCTTCTGTGCCATCAGCGAAGGCGGTGCCCTCGGGGATGAATGCGGCGAAGAAGTTCGCCTGACGGTGCATGAGGCAGTCTCCGTCGACCAGCGGTTGGCCGTTGTCACCGAACGGTGTGGCGGCAATCGAGCCACCAGAGGCGAACACGGCACCAGGGGTGTTCCAAAGGCCGAGGATGGTGTCCATCTGCTCGACGACGATCGGGTCGTTGAACGGAATCTCGTGGCTGGTCCACTGGTCGTAGACGTCAGCACCGGCGAAGCGGAGCATCATGTCTTCGACCCAGTCGGTGTAGGTCCAGCCAGTGGCCGGGCCCGATTCGATGCCGACGCAGAGCGGCGTGTCGCCGTTGGCAACCGCATCGTTCACGAGAGCGACGAATTCGTCGAAGGTCTCGGGAACGGTGTATCCGCCAGCCTCGAATTTCGCAGGCTGGTACCAAACGAGCGACTTCACGTCGGCCTTGCTCGGCATGCCGTACTGGACCCCGTCGACCGTGCCGAACGCGAGGAATTTCTCGTTCCAAGCCGTCGAAGCGACGATATCGTCCGGAACGGGAAGGATGAAGCCTTCGCGGGCGAAGTCGGCAACCTTTCCGGGCTGTGGGTAGATGCCGATGTCGGGGGCGTTGCCACCGGACACCTGGGCGTTGATCTGATCGGAGAAGTCACGAGCACCCGTGAATTGGATGTCGATACCCGTTTGCTCAGCAAAGACGTCGAGAGCGTCTTGCATTGCTCCGGCCTCTTCATCGGAGCTCTCGGAACCGAAGACGGTCACCGTGGTACCGGCGAGGTCGACCTCTTCCATGGCCTCTTCTTCTTCAACGGCCTCTTCTTCGGCTTCGTCTTCAAAGAAGCTCTCCAGAACGTGGTGCGCCACGCAGAAGCCCACGAGGT
>CAZYLX010000894.1:0-1933 GCA_964648595.1 uncultured Acidimicrobiaceae bacterium | reverse complement strand
GGGAACATCATTGGTGGGACCACCGTCGCAGACAGGAACGTGGTCTCGGGCAACAGCGAGTTTGGGATCTCGATCACCGGGGCCACGACTGATCTGAACATCGTCCGAGGCAACTACATCGGCACCAATGCTGCTGGAGATGGTGAGGTACCGAACGACAACGGCATTGACGTTTCGAACGGCGCGCTCAACACCACAATCGGCGGACCAACCGCCGCCCACCGAAACGTGATCAGCGGCAACGACTTCCAAGGCGTCTACGTGACCACGGACTCCACCAACATCTGGGGCAACTACATAGGCACCAACGCGGCAGGAACCGCGGCCATGGGCAATATGCGTGGCGTCTGGATCAACGGAGGCGATAGCAACCTGGTGGGTGCAGCGAGTCCTGTGCTGGGCAATCTCATCTCCGGCAACACGCTCGGCGGCGTGGTCCTCACCAACACGGCGACGAATAACACGGTCTCGGGCAATTTGATCGGCACCGATGCAGGTGGCACGGGTTCGATCCCCAACAATGGGGCCGGCGTTCTCTTCAACTTTGGCGCGACCAACAATGTGGTCGGCGGCGATGCTCCTGACGCAGGCAACATCATTGCCAACAACAGCGGCGTTGGCGTGGAGGTCGGAGACCCAGCGTCGGTTCAAAACGCGATCCTCTCAAACGCGATCTATTCGAACGGTGGGCTCGGTATTGATCTTGCTGGTGGTACCGAGGATGGTTTTGGGGTGACGGCGAATGGGACGGGTGTCGCCAATCATCCGGTCATTGCGGCAGCTGCCGAGGCATCAGGCAGTGTGACTGTCGATTTCGATCTTGACGCGCCGGCTGGCGACTATCGGGTGGAGGCTTTCACGAATGCGTCTGGTCTTGACCCGTCTGGCTATGGGGAGGGTGAGACGTTCCAAGACGCTGTAACGATCACTCACACCGGTGGGGGTTCGGAGTCGTTCCAGATCGTCTACTCGGGAATCGTCGGAGGGCTGGTCACGCTGACAGCGACGAGCGAGGCTGTCGGGCCGGTCTACGGCGGAACGTCTGAGTTCTCCGCCGGTTTCACGGCAGTTTCGGCGACAACTGTGGTGGTGAACTCGACTGGCGACGCCGTGGACGTCTTGCCTGGTGACGATCTGTGTTCGACGGGTGGAACCAACAGTGAGGGTGACCCTGAGTGCACGTTGCGGGCTGCGATCGAAGAGGCCGAGGCGTCGGCCTCGATCGAAGCGATCGAGTTCGCCATACCCACCACAGAGGGCGGCTATACGGCGTCGCCGTTGGCTTACACGATCCGACCAACGGCGGGTCTCCCCCCGATCGCCAACACGGTGAGCATCGACGGCACGACACAGCCTGACTTTGCTGGTACGCCGATCGTCGAGCTCGACGGCTCGTCGTCCGGGGGTGCTACCGCTCTGACTCTGACATCGACGGCGAGCACGGTTCGTGGTTTGGTGATCAATCGTTTCGCGACGGGTATTGATGTTCTCGGCGGAGACGGCAACGTCATCGTTGGGAACTACCTCGGTCCTGATGTGACCGGGTTGGTTGGTCAGGTCGGTAATACGAGTCAGGGGATCTATATCTATGGCGCGACGGGCACCATCGTCGGCGGCACCAACCCGGCTGACCGCAATGTCATTTCTGGCAATCGACTTCGGGGTGTGTTTGTCAATGATTGGAGCGATGGCGCTCCGGCTGTCTCGGACGGAACGAGGGTGGTCGGCAATTACGTCGGTACTGACTCGGCTGGGGCTGCTGCGTTGCCTTATGACCTCGGTGGTGCGGTGCAGCAGATGGGCATTGCGCTGTGGAACGGGCCGGACAACGACCTGGGCGGTCCCGGCGCTGAAGGCAACGTGCTGTCTGGCAACTCCTGGTATGGGGTCTATGTGTGGGGTGCTGACGCGACGGGTAACAAGATTCAGGGCA
>CAZYLX010000893.1:0-1933 GCA_964648595.1 uncultured Acidimicrobiaceae bacterium | reverse complement strand
CTAGGGGCCGACCCTCACACGCGAGCGTTCCTCTGTTCTGCTGCCGAGATCACCGCCCACTGCGATGCGATACGACCCGGCAACAATCGAGAAGAAGTGGCTGGCGAAAGGGAGCCGACGGCCCTACCTGGTGCGGGTCGATTGGGACGTCAGCAGCGCAGCTGGGGAGCGGAAGGCGCCGCACGTGGGGCCATCGAATGGTTTGACCTGCCGTTACCGCTCGCTGATATCGGAGGGCTGAGGTCGACCAGCGAGACAGGGCTTGTGGTGTTGTTGGTCGATCAAGGCTTGGTCGTGGTGTGGTGGTCAGCGCCGGAGAGGTGGACTGTTGCTTCCCAGACGGCTTCTTGAGATGGCTGGTCGGCGAAGTGTGGGTGTTCCATCTTGTGAAGGGCGCCTGTCATCTTCCTTGGTTTGGAGGCGAAGAACTGGCCGGAAACATCGGGGCTGAATGTCAGCGCTTTGAGGTAGCGGCCGGCAGCTTCTGGCACGGGTGCGGCCATGGCGAGACGTTTTGGTGCGTGCTTCATGATTGGCAGCATGATCGTGCGCATGAAGAATGGTGCGTTGCGAACGCCTTGAGTGTCGGAGGCGGCGCCGGGTGATACTGCGTTGACGGTCATGCCGGCGGGAAGTCGCCGGGCCAGGGCAGCGCTCCAGAGAGCAACGAACATCTTCGCGTCGGCATAGGCGTTGCCTGGTTTGTACTTCACCGGCGGTTGCTGGCGGATCAGCGACTCGGCTGCTCTTACCATGTCGCCGTCGAAATGTTTCGCGGCGAACGTCGGCAGGTCGGTTCTCGACATCGTCGGGACATCGCCTCTGGCTGCCTCTGATCCGGCGATCACGATGCGTGTCTCTGGTGCGAAGAGGCTGCTATCAAGCAGCCCCATCGTGAGTCGGTGATGGCCGATCAGGGTTGCGGCGAATGTGATCTTCGGGGAGGTTGTCCTCGGTGAGGTCGGTGAGGGTCGCAGCGGGTGTTGCCCATTTGAGAGCGCCGTGTGATCTGTGGTGATTGTAGAAGTGAGTGAAGCCGGCGTAGCCGGCGGCTCGTTCGGTTTCTGAGGTCCAGGCCCGGATGTAGGCCCATTCCTCGAGCAGAGTCCGGTGGTAGCGCTCGACCTTCCCGTTGGTTTGCGGGCGACGTGGCCTTGTCTTCTTCACCGTGGTGTTCGTCGCGTCACAGGCCAAGTGCCAGAGCCCGGACCGGTAACACGACCCGTTGTCAGTGATGACCCGTTCACAGACGACGCCGTGGGCGTCGAACCAAGCAGCGGCCCGCCGCCAGAACCCGGCTGCGGTCACCGCTTGTTCGTTGTCGAGGATCTCTGAATAGATCAGACGGGTCCGGTCATCGAGCGCGGTGTGGATGAACCGGTAACCAACAGCGGCGTGGCCCTTGGTTCGGTCGTTGCCGCGACCGTGGATCCGCCAACCACCGCCGTCAGGGATACCGGAGATCTTCTTGACGTCAACGTGGATCAGCTCTCCGGGGCGGTCGCGTTGATACCGGCGAACAGGTTCTGCTGTTGCCCGGTCACCATGATCAAGCCGGCCAAGGCCTTCAGAGTTCAGGATCCGTTGGGCCGTGGACGCTGCGATCCCGGTCTCGAACGCGATGTGGTCGGCGCCCCAACGATGCTGGAGCCGGAGCTCGATCACACGGTCACAGACAGGCCGGGCTGTTTCGTTGGGTGACGAAGCAGGCCGTGACGAACGATCCAACAAACCGGAGTCACCCTCAGCCAGGAACCGGTCACGCCATTTGCGAACGGTTGTGGCGTCGACTTGGAACCGGTCAGCGGTTGCTTCGATTGTCCAGCGTTGTTTGATGACACAGTCGACCATGTTGCGTCGGTGCCGTGGGGTTAGCCGCGCGTTGGGGTGCTGGGTTCTAGCGTGATTCATCGAGTCCTCCGGGAAGGTGAGT
>CAZYLX010000892.1:0-1936 GCA_964648595.1 uncultured Acidimicrobiaceae bacterium | reverse complement strand
AAGGGCACCACCCCGAGCTCACACTCGAGCGAATGATCGCCGAGGGTGGCCTCGGCTGACGCGCCGCCCCACGAACATCGCGGGCAATCGCCGATTTCGGCTAGAACGATCCGCATGCCCTTCTTCGAGAGCAACGATCGACGCATCCACTACGAGATGAGCGGGGCTGGCGAACCGGTGTTCACCATCGCTCCCGGCGGCATGCGATCCGCACATGAACTCTGGGAGGGTCAGCCGTGGGACCCTCGCCAACTCGCAGCTGACTACACCGTGATCGGGATGGACCAACGAAACGCTGGCCAGTCCTATGCGCCGGTTTCGAGCGACGACGGCTGGCACACCTACGCCGCCGACCAACTGGCACTTCTCGATCATTTGGGGATCAAGAAGTGCCACGTCATCGGCATGTGCATCGGCGGTCCCTACATCGTCGGCTTGCTGCGGGCCGCACCAGACCTATTCGCGAGTGCCGTGCTGCTCCAACCCGTCGGGATCGATGGGAACCGAGCCGAACTCCGCGGCATGTTCGACGACTGGGCGGCGAAGATCGTCGACCAGCACCCAGAAGCTGACCAGCACGCCTGGGAGCAGTTCAACTCGAACATGTGGGATGGCGAGTTCGTCCTGACGGCGACGCCGGAACAGGTTGCGACGATCAAAACGCCGATGTTGGTGGCGATGGGCAACGACATTTTCCATCCGGCAGCGACCTCCCGACAGATCGTCGACCTCGCACCAAACGGTCATCTCATCGAACACTGGCGAGAACCCGGGCATCTCTCGGCGACAGACACGTCGATCCGCGCCTTCCTCTCCGAGCACAGTCTGGCGACCTGACTCCCCTCGGTTCAACGCCGAATCGACTGATCCTCCACCCCTTCGTGCCAAACTGACCCGCGTGGCAGAGCAAACCAACAGCCAGCGGCTCGGAGCCCTCGTCATCGTGCTCGCCGCGGTTCTGCTCGGAATGCTGTTCGTCGCCAACCGGGTCGACGACGGCGACGAGGCCTCAGGGGACACGGTCGCAGTCACCGAGCCAACCACGACTGCGCCTCCGACAACCACGGCCACCACCACCGAGCCACCGGAGACCACAACCACGGAACCGCCGCCCACCACCCTGCCGCCGTACGACGGTTGGGTCGACCCCTTGTCGTCCGGAGCGCCGTGGTCCGAACTCGGCGCCGTCGAAGGCCTCCTCACCTTCCGAGGCAATCCGACCCGCAGCTTCTACGGACAGGGTCCGGTTCCCCAGAACCCGTCGATCCAGTGGACGTTCGAGATCGGTTGCTCGAACTCGAGCGTCGGCGGCCAACCGAAGAACTGGTGCGGCTCCGGCTGGACCGGGCAACCCGCCGTCTTCCACCCACCGGTGGGCACCCCCAACGCTTCGCCGGACGACCCGGACCAATGGTGGGTGGCCTTCGGCGGCTACAACCGGAAGGTCAACTTCCTCGACCCGGCAAGTGGCGCCGAGGCGTATCCGGCATACGCCACCGACGACATCATCAAGGGTTCGATCACGATCGACCCCGATGGCTTCCCTCTCATGTACACGGGTAGCCGGGACAACAACTTCCATGTCGTAGCTATGGATCGACCAAACCCAGAAGCCCTCTGGAAGCTCGACGCCGAGGCCGTCCAACCGACCAAATGGAACAACGATTGGGACGGCTCGGCTCTCATCATCGACGACTACCTGTTCGAAGGCGGAGAGAACTCGCGCTTCTTCATCGTCAAGCTCAATCGGATGATCGGAGCCGATGGCCTCGTTGCCGTCGATCCCGAGATCGTCTTCTCCGCCCCGGGCTGGGATGACGAGCTCACGGCCGCCATCGGCGGAAACGTCTCGATCGAGAACTCGGTGGCGATCAGCGGCAACACGGTCTACTTCGCAAATTCAGGTGGGCTCGTACAGGGCTGGGACATCACCGAC
>CAZYLX010000891.1:0-1936 GCA_964648595.1 uncultured Acidimicrobiaceae bacterium | reverse complement strand
CGTTGTTGTGGCGGCAGCCTCCGTCGTGTTCGTCGTTCCCGCAGGGTCGTCGCCGGATTCTCCGCACGCAGGCAACATCAACACGACCAAGGCGAAGGGGGTCACCAAGCGGAGCAAGAATGACCGCATCATCAGGACTCCTCATCGTTGTGCGGGTCGTCCTCTAGAGCTTGCTCAACGATTCCCCTGACCGCCAGGGTATTGCGACCCCAAACAGCCCCCGGGACAGGCCGCACATATGGCGCTCTTCTGCTCTATGTGTGGGTGGGTTGGAGGGGGTTGATGTGGGCATCGACCGATGCGACCTACGCACCACTGGAGGATCTGGCATGGCTGGCATGACCTCACCTTCACACCAAGCACCATCAGCCGAGATCCGCTCGGCGCTCTTCGAGCAGTTGACAGAACGTCTGCGCACCCGGGGCGGCTTTCGCGAACTAGTGAGGTGAGGAACACTGCGGACATGTGGTTTCGGGCGCTGACGGGATTTGACGAGACCGACGGTGACTCGGTGCGAGCGCAGCTCCGTCTCGACGGCGACCAACTCACATCGGCGATCAACGGCCGGTCGATTGGTGTCGGAACCCTGACAACCCCGTCGCTCGCCGAACTCCGAACTCAGACAACCGAGACGGGCCCGGGAACCATCACCGAGGTGGTTGCCGACGTCGCCGACCTCCACGCAGACCCTGCCAATGCGGGCGCCATATTCCAGGTCGCCTCACAGTTCAACCTCCTCGAGATGCCATCAGCGAGCACCACCCCTGAGCGTGGTGTCGACGGCTACGAGCACGACCACACGCAAGGGCCGGCCTGTGCCGTCGCCTGCGGTGGCGGAACGATCTACCGCAACTGGTTCCACCCTGTCGACGGCGGCATCGGTCAGACCACCGACCGCCAGATCGACTGTGTTGCCGACCTCGGCTCTGCTCTTGGCAATGGGGGCAGCGCGTTGTGGACCATGAAGAACGGCTACTGCCTCGCATCCACGAGCGGGCTCTCTCGCGTCGCCGCCATTCTCGATGCTGCGTCATCGGCGGAGCGCGATCACCTTGCTGGGCTGCTGCGCATCGGCTTGCACGCCGACGTCGAGGTCACCAGAAACGACGCCGGTCATCGAGTCACTCAGGTCTACGGCTCGGCGCTTCCCGTCGCGTACGGCGAACCGCCGGCCAACGAATGGGAGCCGTTCGCTCGGCTCGTGCTCGGTGCCAGCTACGAAGCAACGCTGCGAGTCGCCCACCGCAATGCTGCGGCCACTGGCAACACGGCCGTCTTCCTCACGCTGCTCGGCGGGGGAGTGTTCGGCAACAAGATGGAGTGGATCGAAGACGCCATCGTGAACGCTGTCCGCCTACTGGGGGCAGGACTCGACCTGCGACTCGTCAGCTACGGCTCACCACATCAGGCAGTCACCCGGATTCGCGGCCAACTGGCCAACTGACTGCAGTCGAGATCAGGCCGCGGACCCGTTGCCCGACTGTCCTCGTAGCCAGCGGGTCCACGCTGGATCGTCCGCCGTCAACCGCGGTGCGGCGCGACGACTGATTCACCGAACTCGCGCAGCCTGTCGAGCCCACCATCGCCCGCGAAGAAGAACGCCGGCACCATCGCCCGGCCGACCCCGAGTTGCTGCATCTGCTCGACACCAGCGATCGGGTCGCGCATCTGTGCGCCGAACATGGCGTTGATCTCGACCTCGTCGGGATCACGATCCTGTGCTTGGCATTCTGCCCGCACGGCGGCGATCAGATCTGCGAGCTTCTTCGGGTCGCCCTCACCGGGGAAGTACCCGTCGGAAAGACGGGCCGCCCGGCGGATGGCGGCCGGCGTGTCGCCACCGACGAGGATCGGGATGTCGGCTCCCTGAGCGGGCCTCGGCGTGCACGTGAGCGGCTCGAAGTCGACGAACTCTCCGTGGAACTCCACATGAGAC
>CAZYLX010000890.1:0-1940 GCA_964648595.1 uncultured Acidimicrobiaceae bacterium | reverse complement strand
ATAGTAGAGCGCGCTGCTGACAGGGCGGACTGTGACGGACAGGGCAACACTCGAACCGGACGCAATGGACTCAGATGGACGCATCAGCACCAGATGAACGATCGGTAGGACCTTGCCAAGGTTGGGGTCGCCAGTTCGAATCTGGTCGTCCGTTCCACGTAATTCCTCGTGAGAGGCCCGTTTCGGCGGGCCTCTTCCAGTTTTCGGGCTTCCGCTCAACGATCGCGCTCTACCGGAGGAGCTACTGCGTCACGTTCATCCGTTGTTCTCCTTTTCGACGTCCTGGTCGAAGTCCACGTCCCAGTGGGCACCGGAGCAGAAGGGCTTGTTCTGGCTCGCGCCGCAGCGACAGAGGGTGCAGTGGTCTTCGGTTGCGCCCTCGGGTAGGTCGATGCCGTCAAGGCTGACGTTCGTGACCACATACGGGCCACCGGGAGCGAACGCGACCCCCTGGTGGTCGTTCCGGTCTCGGTCTTCGACACCGTCGAGGGTGTAACTCAGGGCGCCGGAAGGGCACATGGCGACGACCGCGGCGATCTCCTCGGTGGTGGCGCCATCGGGGTTGACGAACGGTTCGGTGCGGAGCCGGAAGACGGATGCGAGGTTGTCGGTGCAAAGGCCGGCGTGGGCGCACAGCCCCCGATTGTCGTGGATGGTGATGCGGCCGTCGTTGCTGCTGAAGGACTCGCGTTGGTCGGGCACCCGCTCGGGATCCTTTGCGCCGCTGAACCCATTTCTGGCGTGGGTGCCGTCGCAGAAGGGTTTGTTGGCTGAGCCGCCGCAACGGCACAGGAACGCAGCGCCATCGATCGGGAGTGTCTCGCCGTCTTTCATCCGGGTGACGCCAGTAGCTCCGTCGAGACGGTATGGGCCGTTCTCGGTGGCTGTGATCGTCGGTTCGCTGGTCGTCATGAGGCTTCCTAAGCACGTAGGGTAATTGCGGCACGCAACTATCGCGTTTCGAAACTACTTGGGATAGTTGCGCGATGCAACAACCTGGGTGTGGGGTCTATGCTCGAATGATGGCCAACACCCGCTCCACCCCTGCCGCTGAGGCGTGGAGAGGATTGCTCCTCGCGTTTACGGACGTGCACCAGGAGCTTGAGCGCGAGATGGAGCAAGGATGTGGCCTGCCCATCGAGCGCTACGAGATCCTGCTCATGCTCTATGAGACTGGTGGTGACGGCATGCGTCCATCGGAGATCGCCGAGCGGCGACGCCTCAGTCGCAGCGGTGCGACCCGGCTGATCGATCGTCTCGAAAGCGACGGTTTAGTCGATCGACGTGTCTGTGGCGATGACCGTCGCGGCAACGTCGTCTCGCTGACGCAGGCCGGCCGGAAGACGTTCATCGCTGCCGGCCGGGTGCACCTCGATGGCATCGAGCGGCACGTCGGCGCGAAGTTGACGCGTGCCGAGATGACCGACGTAGGTCGCATCCTCTCGAAGCTCTCCAGCGACTGATCTCGGACCAGAACAACCGGGGCGGCCCCGCCAGCTGCCGACAGAGCGGCGAACTCGAGCGCGGCGAGGATGTCATCGTTGGTGAGGTCGGCGTAGTCGGCCAGGCTCTCGTCATTGGTCATGCCTGATGCGAATAGTTCGAGGAGTGATTCGACGGTGTGTCTCGTGCCGCGAACCGTTGGCTGGCCATGGCAGATCTGCTGGTCTGAGGCGATCTGGTCCACGCGCGTCATGCAACGACCGTAGACCGGATCCGCTTGCTGTCGACTCGCCTCGGCGTCCGCGCGAAGCACTGAGGCGAGGCGCTGCAGATTCCCGCCGTCGTAGAAAGCGCTCTACCGACTGGGCGGACTGAGCCGGACAGGGCAACACACGAACCGGACAGAACACACTCAATCAGTACGCAGCAACACCTGCCGGACGGTTCCTAGGACCTTGCCAAGGTTGGGGTCGCCAGTTCGAATCTGGTCGTCCGCT
>CAZYLX010000889.1:0-1941 GCA_964648595.1 uncultured Acidimicrobiaceae bacterium | reverse complement strand
GCCACCTCTCTTCACCGAGAAGCCGAAAAGAGGATGGGAGCGAGGAGAAGCCAGGAGGCTGCCAGGATCACCTCCGAGTAGTGTGCGTATTCCGGCGATGCCGATCGCGCAGTCCGGAGGAAGGCGATCACGCGTTCCGCTCCAAGCCGATCACCTCGTCCGGTCGATGCCGATCACATCGGAGCGAAGCGACGCTGGTACTGTGGTTCATGCCAGGTCTCAGTCCTCCCGTCAATTCGCCTGGGTTGATTTGCCGGTCTTGGCCTTTGGTCGCAGCGATGGCCCCGGTTTGAGCTCGATGCGATGGGCTCGGTGCAGCAGCCGATCCAAGAAGGCGTCGGCGATGGTCGGATCGCCGATGGCGTCGTGCCATTTCTTCACAGGGATCTGACTGGTGACGATGGTCGATCGGACCCCGTGGCGATCCTCGATGACTTCGAGCAGATCGCGACGCTCGGAGTCCCCGATCGGAGAGATGCCGAGGTCGTCAAGGATGAGGACCTGGGCCTTTGCCAGGCGAGCCAATTCCTTGATGTAGCTGCCGTCAGCTCGGGCGATCTGCAGCGCGTGCAGCAGGCGCGGCACGCGGACGTAGATCGAGGTGAAGCCCTCGCGGCATGCCTTCTGCGCCAGGGCGCAGGCGAGCCAGGTTTTGCCGAGGCCGGTTGTGCCGGTGAGGACCACATTCTCGTGCTCGGCGATCCAGTGGCATGTCGACAGCCGCTGCATCACGGAGCGGTCGAGGTTGCGGGGGTGGCGGTAGTTGATGTCCTCGACGCAGGCCGGCTCACGTAGCTTCGCTCCGCTCAAGCGACGGTTCAGTTGGCGTTGCTGGCGCTCGGTCCACTCACGGTCGACCATGAGGCCGAAGCGCTCCTCGAAGGTCAGCTTGTCGTGGCGTCGCTCCTTGAGGTACTCGTCGAAGCCGGCGGCCAGGCCGTGCATCCTCATCGAGACCAGCTTCTGGTACGTCTCTTCACTCAGCATCTTCGTTCTCCATCAGTGGTAGTAGTCCGGACCGCGCACGTTGTCGTGCTCGACGGTCTTGGCCGCCGGACCGCGGTCGAGTGGTTGTTGATCCAGGTTGCGCTTGAGGATCGACTCGACGCTCCGATAGGACAGAGCACCGATGGTCAGCGCCCGCTCGCAGGCCGGCTCCATGCGCTCGGCGCCGTAGACCTTGGCCAGGCGTATCAGTCCGAGGCACGCCCGGTAGCCCTGCTGCGGGTGCGCCCGTGACTCCATGATCTTCTCGCAGAGCCTGCTCGTCGCGACCCCGACGGTCGTTGCCCAGTTCAAGATCCGCGAGGGCGACCACTCCAGGTACCGTCGATGTGACGGCGGCATGTGCTCGGCCTTGGTCGAGTGACCGCCCTTGACGTAGCTGCGCTCGTGCGAGGCGACGCGCTTGCCCAGGTAGAACGCCTCCATCGTCGTCGATGTCAGGCGGACCTCGACCTTCCTGCGGTGGCCTTGACGATCCCGTTTCTGCGCCAGCGTGTACGGGACGCTGTAGTAGTGCCCTTTGACGTCGACGTGGTAGTCGATGCTGATCCGCGGCGAGAGCCACTCGGCGAAGACGTGGCGCTGCGGCGGCAGCGCCTTGAGCGCCGGCCGGTCCAGCGACTCGTACAGACTCCGCCGGCAGCCTTCGAGCTTCTGGAAGGGACGATCGTTGAGCTCTTCGAGCTTGGCCCAGATCGCCTCGTTGGCCTGCTCGATGCTGAAGAAGGTGTGGTTGCGCAGGGCGGCGAGGATCCAGCGCTGAGCGACCAGCACGGCGTTTTCGACCTTCGCCTTGTCTCGGGGCTTGCGGGGTCTTGCAGGGATGATCGCCGAGCCGTAGTGCTCAGCCATCTTCCGGTACGTCGGGTTGAGGTCCGGGTCGTACCAGCACGGGCGCAGCACACTCGTCTTCGGGTTGTCGGGGACCGTGATCTC
>CAZYLX010000888.1:0-1945 GCA_964648595.1 uncultured Acidimicrobiaceae bacterium | reverse complement strand
TCGACTGCCGAGCGCTCGCGGAGTCCGGTGCGTTTGCTTGAGACGATGACGGGATTCCAGTCACTGCTGAGGACGTCGAGGGCATGACCTGGGTACCGCCAAGACCGGCCGGCTTGAACTGACGCGCCCGAACTGCCGGCCTGTCTCGGTCTCATTGACCAAGACTCGGAGCCCGCAGCTCGCAACTGTGGGGATGCATCCGCTGCGAGAGCCCGGACGCGGCAGCGATTTCCGGGAGGTGTTAGACATCTTGGGCACGAGGATTGGAAGTGGAACCTCTTCGCTCCCACCCTCCGCAATGGAGGTTTAGACCCATGCCCGACGAGAACCAGCTCCCACCCGCAGCCGTGATGGTCCGCCACCCCGTTGCCGACTTCGACACCTGGAAGGCCGGCTTCGACGCCCACGAAAGCGCCCGCCGTGATGCAGGCATCCTGGGTCATCACCTCAACCGTTCCCAAGACGACCCCAACTCCGTGAGCATCTACATGGCGCTTTCCGATCTCGATCGGGGCAAAGCCTTCGCCTCCTCTCCCGACCTCAAGAGCGTGATGGAAGACCTCGGGGTCACTGGCCCACCTGAGTTCATGTGGATGACCCCCGTGCGTGAAGCCGTTGTCTGGGACCGCGAACTACCCGCCATGGTCGTGACCCACACCGTGGCCGACTTTGGCGCCTGGCTCGAGGGATACAACGCAGCCGATGGGATTCGAGCCTCCAAAGGGATAGTCGGCCACGCCGCCAACCGGTCCCTCGATGACCCGTCTCTCGCCATCATCTACCACCAGGCCGAAACGTTCGAGGAACTGCGTTCGTTTCTTGAGGACCCCGACCTTCAGGCCGCCATGCAACAGGCCGGCGCCACGTCCAAGCCCGACGTGTCCTACTCAACCGGCGGGTGGAGCAAGCAGTACGACTGACCGACCCGACATCGATCCCGGACCGCGTCGGGAACCGGCAAAGTGGTGTGGATCCGTCGCCCTGTTCGGGCCTGCCCGAGCGGTGATATCGGGTGGCGCGCGAGCCTTTCTTGATGGCCGGACCAGTACGCCAACAACCGCTTCGGGTGCGATCACGGGCGACTCAAAGTGAGGCTCAGACCAATCCGAGGACTCAAGACCGAGCGTGTGGGGGCCGAATATTCGGTCGTTGGCGTTGACCAGGGGAAACGTTGACCGACCCTGAAGTCTCATGCGCCGAGTTCAGTATCGTCTCATCGCCGCACTGGCCCGCCTCGCGGCCCGTTCCGGACGCAGCAAAGACCTCGAGATCATCGTACTGCGCCACCAACTCCAGGTTCTCCGCCGACAAAACGACCGGCCAGCCCTCACCAACAATGACCGGACACTGCTCGGATCGATTGCCGCCGCACTCCCCCGACCACGACGTCATGGCTGGATCGTCACCCCCGACACCCTTCTTCGTTGGCACCGCCGGCGCGTCGCCCGGCACTGGACCCAAGAACGCCGACCACGAGGACCGTCAACCGCCTTCGAAGTTCGCCGGTTGATTCTCCGTCTCGCATCCGAGAATCCGACGTGGCGTTGCCGATGTATCCATGGCGAACTCGCCAGCCTCGGCCACCAATTCGCCTCATCGACCGTCTGGCAGATCCTCAAAACCAACGGCATCGAGCCTTCACCGGACCGGTCCGACGTGACGTGGTCACAGTTCCTGCACTCCCAAGCCGCTGTGGCCTGTGACTTCTTCACCGTCGACACTTTCACACTGAAGCGGTTCTACGTGCTGTTCTTCATTGACGTCCCCACCGACAGATCTTCTACGCCCGGGTGACGCCCAACCCGACCGACGCGTGGACGACCCAGACACCTGGGGAGAGCCCACACTGCCGCCTACAACAACAGGAATAAAAATCTTTTTGGATACAGCAACAGCTCGGTGGCGCAGTTGGTCTGAGAGGTTCATTAACTGTTTTTGAGGCCGC
>CAZYLX010000887.1:0-1947 GCA_964648595.1 uncultured Acidimicrobiaceae bacterium | reverse complement strand
CCCGCTCATGCGGTACCCGACCGTCCCGACCTTCGTCGTGTCGGCCGCCGGATCACCGTCAGCGTGGGTGATCATGGCTCGAGCGTCTTCGACGACCTTCCCGTTGGTGAGGTTGCTCGTCAGTTCGTACATGCGATCTCGGTCGCCGGTCTCGAACACGTTGTACTCGCGGACGTCGCGGTAATAGAGCTGAGATGCAATGACGTAGTACCCGGTGGACGCCAATCGTCGGCTCATGTCTCGGATCTCTTCCCTCATACCCGGCGCATCCATCAGAAAGAGCACAACGGGGTGTGGGCCTCCCTCCTCGGGGTGGACGATGAAGGTGTTCATCTGTCCGTCAGCGGTTTCGATGTCGAGGAAGGCTTCGCTCATGGCCGGCGGTTCAACCGCAAATAGGAGGTGCCGTCCACTCGGCCATCACGCTCGGGCGATCAAGGACGATCCGAACAGACGGATCGGGCACGACCGACTTGAATCCGCCTACGTTGGCGAGGGCACGACACACCCCGGGGGGTTTCGATATGTCCGATGCACCGGCCCACGGCGGCCAGCTCGTAGCAAAGACGCTCAAGGCGGCGGGAGTGGAGTGTGTCTTCACGCTGTCCGGTGGTCATGTCATGGGCATCTACGACGGGTGTCTCGACGAAGGCATCAAAGTCATCGACGTGCGGCACGAACAGGCCGCCACCCATGCCGCTGATGCCTGGGCTCGACTGAACCCCGGCAAGATCGGCGTCGCCATCCTCACCGCCGGTCCCGGCGTGACCGATGGCGTGACCGGTGTAGCCAATGCATGGCGAGCCAATTCCCCGATCTTGGTCTTCGGGGGCCAGGGGCCGTTCAACAACCTCCGCCGCGGTTCGCTCCAGGAAATGGACCACGTCTCGCTCATGAAGCCGATCACGAAGTGGGCTGACGCCTGCTACGAGACCCACCGCATCGGCGAGTACATCGAGCTGGCCGTCCGTACTGCGATGTCGGGGGTTCCGGGACCTGCATTCCTGGAGATCCCGATGGATGTGCTCCACGGACCCGTTGATCTCGGCAGGACTCCGATCCCTACATTTCGTGACTACCGAGTCAGCGCGAGCGCCTCCGACGCCTCACTTGACCAGGCCGCCACCATGCTCGCCGACGCCGACCGACCGATGATCATGGCCGGCACGGCTCTGAAGTGGTCCCAGGGCGCACCACAACTGCGAGCCTTCGTCGAGTCGACGATGATGCCGTGTTACACGAACGGGATGGGCCGCGGTCAGCTCCCGATGAACCATCAGCAGTTTTTCAATCGCAGCCGCAAGATGGCACTGGCCGAATCCGACGTGGTCGTCCTGGCCGGGACCACGCTCGACTTCCGGATGAAGTTCGGTGCGTCGATTCCACCAGACACCAAGATCGTCCAGCTCGACCTGGACGAGACACTGATCGGCCAAAACCGTTCGGCCGATGTCGGCCTGGTCGGCAACCTCGGCGTCAATCTGGCTGCCCTCGACGAGCGGTTGGCAAGACGAGGCGGTGCCGACTTCGGTGAGTGGTCGGCAACCCTTCGCGCTGCGGAGGACGATGCCGAAGTCGCTCTGTCCCTTCAGCTGACGAGCGACGAAGTACCCATTGATCCCCTGCGGCTGTGCGCCGAGATCGCCTCGTTCGTCGACACCGACGACTCGATGATCGTCATCGGCGACGGCGGAGACATCGTGGCTCAGGCATCGAAAGTACTCCGGGTTCCCGAGCACGGCACGTGGATGGATCCCGGCCCGCTGGGGACCCTGGGCGTTGGCATGCCCTTCGCTCTCGCCGCTCAGCTCGCTCACCCCGACCAGCGGGTCTTGATCATCTACGGGGACGGTTCCTTCGGCCTGAACGGGTTCGAGTTCGACACCGCTGTCCGCTTCGGACTTCCGATCGTCGGCATCGTTGGCAACGACGCTGCTTGGGGCCAGA
>CAZYLX010000886.1:0-1948 GCA_964648595.1 uncultured Acidimicrobiaceae bacterium | reverse complement strand
GGCGCCCGGAACTCGTGCCACTTCTTTCGAGTGCCTCATCCATGTGGGCGGCAAACGCGGCGACGGTGACACCGTCGATCGATGCAACAGACGGGCGTGTCCACTTCACACCGGCCAACCTCTCGTCGACCGCGCATCGATCGTTCGAACACGACCAGACGCGACGAACACTCGCCGCGATGTTCGGCGACGAGAATTCGTTCGTCGTCCATGATGCGCTTCCCGCTGCTGCTCCCTTCGCCGACGAGGGTGCTGCCAATCACGGCCGCTCCTGTGTCTCGCATGGGGACCCTGGGACGCACCTGTTCGTCTTTGGTCGCGACGTCGACGATCGCCAGACAACGGGATTCCCACGCAGGCAGACGCGGTTGGCCGGCCAACTCGTCAGCCACAGCCACGGCCACGACCCGGCGCAGGTCGTGTTCGCTCGGCAGGCACAGGGAGCGATCGACGCCGGAGCGTTCCACAACGACGTTGTGTCGGTTGTGAACGAGCAGGTGTTGTTCACCCACGCCGCAGCATTCGATGACCCCGCCGGCGTCTACCGATCACTCGGAGATGTCCATGTGGTCGAGGTGTCAGAGGCCGAAGTTCCTCTGTCGGACGCCATCTCCTCGTATCTCTTCAATTCGCAGCTCATCACGTTGCCTGACGGATCCATGACGCTGATCGCACCGATCGAGGTCGAGGAAACCTCGTCGACCGCGGCCTACCTTGCAGCCGCCGTCAGCCATCCCGATCACCCGATCAACTCGGTGCACGCCCTCGATCTCCGCGAGAGCATGCGGAACGGCGGAGGCCCAGCCTGCCTCCGCCTGCGGGTCGTCCTCACCGACGCGGAGCTTGGCGCCATGAATCGACGGACCATCGTCGACGAAGAACGACTCGACGAGCTGGAGGCGTGCGTCACCCGTCACTATCGAGAAGAGCTGGCTGTTGACGACCTGATCGATCCCGCCCTCGAGATCGAGTCGAGGGCGGCGCTCGACGAGCTCACCGAGATCCTGGGCCTCGGCAGCATCTATCCGTTCCAGCGCTGAGCATCACTCAGTTTCGACCGTTGCCAATCGACGACGGCGAGAGAGAAGCACGAGACCTGCCCCGAGGGTCAGCAGCGCCAGCGCCGCCGCAACCAACTGGCCGGTCTCAGCACCGGTGAAGGCGATGATTCCCGGAGGTGTATCGACGGTGACCGTCGCAATGTCCTCGTTCACACCGTTGACCGGCGATGACAGGGGTTGACCGTTCACCTCGTTGCCTCCGCTGACCTGACCGAGGTTCACAATCGATGTGCCGGCAGATGCCGTGACATTGACCGTGAGTCGCGCAGTCCACGTTCCATCAACTGCCATGACATCCGGGTTGGTGCACGTGACCACACCGGCGCTGTTGGCACAGGTGGCAGCGGGGACGTCGGATGTTGCGCTGGCATAGGTCAGACCGACCGGAAGGGCATCGGTGATGACAACGTCACCTCGAGTCGCAGAGGGGCCAGTGTTGGTGACGGTGAGGACGTAGATGGCCTGACGGCCGGCGTCCACGTCACCTTCGATGGCCTTGTCGATCGTGAGGACCGACAAGGGAATGTCGGTCGGGTCGTCATCACTGTCGTTCTCGGGCACCGGATCGAAGGAGGGTGTCGAGACCGATGCCGTGTTGGTGACGCCCGGTGCTGCCGATGCCGCAACCTCGACGATCAGATCGACAGAAGACGAACCACCGTCGATCATGCCGATCGGTGACGAGCCGGCGTCGACCAAGGTGCAGGACAGGTCCTGACCGATGATCGAACAGTCCCAGTCAGTACCAACCGAGCGGAGGTACGTGATACCAGCAGGCAGCGTGTCGGTGATCACAACCGGGGCCGCAGCCGTTGCCGGGCCGAGGTTCGACACCGTGATGGTCCACGTGGTCGTTGTGCCATCGGCCTCGGTGCCGATCTCGAAGT
>CAZYLX010000885.1:0-1950 GCA_964648595.1 uncultured Acidimicrobiaceae bacterium | reverse complement strand
TCTCCGCCGATGGACTCGAATGTCCGGGTCAGGCCGGTCACCTGGCCGTCCTCGACGGCGTCATAGGTATCGACGACGACACACGTGAGCTCGAGGGACACGCTCACGTCGCCTTGGCCCCAGTCCGACTGATCATCGATACGCTCTCCGTCCACGATGACGTAGGAGGTCGCCGCCGCCACAGCCGACTTGGATGCACTCGCCCGGTCGGCTGCCGAACGCCTCGGCCTGCGATTCGAACGACGAACGACGGGCCTCGATCCGTTCGAGGCAGCCGTCACGGTCGCTCTCGAAACCACCGCCCCCGTCAAAACCGACCAACAGCTACATCCCGGAGTTCGCTGACCCATGGCCCGCAGTCCTCAGCTCATCACCATCTTCTGGCGCGACATCCCAGCCCAGGTCAACTCGAAATCTCGGACCGACAAACACCAGGTCCTGCTCAAGCCCCGGTTCCAGAAGGCGATCGATCGGGCGGCCATGGTTGCCGACATCACGACGGCGTCCGATTACGTCAACGAATGGCGGCGAGAGGCAGTCAACGTCGACGGCGACCTCGCTGCTGCAGCACAAGCCGAGGCCGACCGCCTTGAAGCAGCATTCGATGCCAGTCGCCTCGAAGAGCTCGTCAACACCGGCGGATTCGACACGACCACATCGAACGATCCCACATCGAACGATCCCACATCCAACAATCCCAACAGCGAGCCCGGAGCAACAACATGACCGACACCATCATCAGCTCGGCCACGAAGGAAGTCATCATCGGGTTCGGGCGACCGTTCGTGATGATCGGCGAACGCATCAATCCCACCGGCCGCAAACTCCTCGCCGAGGAGATGAAGAACGGCGACTTCAGCCGGGTCGAAGCCGATGCCCTCGCACAGGTCGAGGCCGGGGCCCACATGCTGGATGTCAACGCCGGTATCCCATTGGCCGATGAGCCGGCCCTCCTGGCAAAGGCAATCCAGCTCGTCCAGAGCGTGACCGACGTGCCCCTCGCCATCGACTCGTCGATCATCGAGGCTCTCGAGGCCGGCATCGCCGTGTACCAGGGCAAGCCTCTGATCAACTCGGTCACTGGCGAGGACGAGGTCCTCGAGCGAGTTCTGCCGCTGGTTGCCAAAGCCGGCGCAGCAGTGGTCGCCATCTCCAATGACGAGACCGGTATCTCTGAGGACCCCGACGTGCGGTTCGAGGTCGCAAGCAAGATCGTCAACCGGGCCGCCGATCACGGCATCCCGAAGTCCGACATCATCGTCGACCCATTGGTGATGCCGATCGGCGCCATGGGCACCGCCGGCCAGCAAGTGTTCAGGTTGGTGGGCCGTCTTCGTAACGAGTTGGGTGTCAACACCACCTGCGGAGCGTCGAACGTCAGCTTCGGTCTCCCGAACCGACATGCCGTGACTGGCACGTTCCTCTCGATGGCGATCGGGGCCGGCATGACGTCGGCCATCATGAGCCCGCTCCACGAAGAGGTGAAGCGCGCGGTCATGGCGGCGGACGTTCTCGCCGGCCAGGACCAGGATTGCGCAGCCTGGATTCGGGCAAACCGCGACCCGAACGCTCCACAAGGCAGCCGAGCCGGGCGAACCAACCGACGCCGTCGTCCTGCCAGCTGATGGTCCGCGTCGTCTTCACTCCCTCCGGCCTCGAAGGCCAGGTCGAGCCGGGCACCACGGTGCTCGACGCGGCGCGGGAGCTCGGAGTCGACGTCGATTCGGTGTGTGGCGGTCGAGGCATCTGCGGCCGCTGCCAAGTCGTTCCTGGTGAAGGAACCTTCCCCAAGTGGGCCCTCACGGTCGGGCTCGAGGCGTTGACCGCGCCCGGCACAACCGAGCAGGACTACGCCGGCAAGCGGCCGATCCTTCCCGGCCAGCGCTTGGGGTGCGCAGCCCAGATCTGCAGCGATGCGGTCAGTTTATGGGGTGGCCGTGTGCTCATTTT
>CAZYLX010000884.1:0-1952 GCA_964648595.1 uncultured Acidimicrobiaceae bacterium | reverse complement strand
AGCCACAACAGATCGTGCTGGTCGACCACGTGCTGCTGGCGCGGGTCGAAGAGGTGATGGCGGGCCGAGAAGTCGACGGGGCCCTCATGCCAGGCCACCTTGCGCTGCAGAGGGACATCGACCGCGTACTTGAACAGTGCGAGGTCCGCCGGTACTGACGCTCCCAGCATCTCCCTGATGATGAGGACGGCATCGGTCACCCAGCCGCCTGCCTCCTTGATGCTGTAGAGGAGGTAGCCGTCTGGCTTCCCATCAGCGTCTCGGTGGATCACCCCGATCTGCTTGCCACCGCCTCGCCACGATTTCTTCGGCCCGAGTACTCGGTTCCACCAGAGGGCGTTTCGACCTCCGGTACCGGGAACCGTGCGGGCTGCCGCCTCGTACGCAGCAGCAAAGTCCTCCAGGGATGCCAAGAGATCTGTCACAAGCTCCAGTGAGCCAGGATCCTCGAACGGAGCGCGGAACTGCGCTCGATCGGAATCGAACTCGTAGCCGACCATCGTCGTCGCATGGCCGTAGCCGAACTGGCCGTAGATGCTCGCTTCTGAAGCGTTCAGGATCGACGCAGCATGGCCACGTGCTCGGGCTCGCTCGAGATGCTCGACCATCATCGCCCGGAGCGCTCCGCGGCCCCGCTTGGTCGCGTCACCACCGACGGCCGTCAGAGCCGCAACCGAGACCCCACACCCACCAGGCAGGCTCATGTCGAACTCATAAGCCGCGCACCCCCCGAGAATCTCCTCCCCGTCCTTGACACCGATGCAGAAGTCGTACGGAGCCTCCCGGGCGATGAGCTCGAGTTCTTCGGGCTTCGGCTGCTCCCATCCAGAGCCAAAGGATGCAGAAATCACCTGATCGAAAGGTCGCCATTCTTCATAGTTCGTCGGGGTCACGATCTCGACAGCCATCCGGAGAGTCTGCTCGATCGAGAACAACAGTGCGCGTTCCTTTTGCCTGCGTCGCCCGCTCGGAGTAACAACGTCGCCATGGCAACGATCAATGACGTCACCGAACTGGTCCACGATGGCGATATCGCCGTCATCACCCTCGATTCCCCACCCGTGAACGCCCTCAGTGCCGTGGTCCGCGATGGGCTCTTCGACGCCTTCGACCAAGCCATCGAGTCCGATGCAACAGCCATCGTTCTGATCTGCGCCGGGCGCACGTTCATCGCCGGTGCCGACATCACCGAATTCGGCGGGGCCAGCAGCGGCAAGGGTCTGCACGAGGTGCAGGCGAAGATGGAGAGTTCGCCGAAGCCTGTCGTCGCCGCCATCCACGGAACAGCGCTCGGCGGCGGCCTCGAGGTGGCCCTGTGCGCGCACTATCGCATCGCCGTACCCAGCGCGAAGTGTGGCCTGCCTGAAGTCAACCTTGGTTTGCTGCCCGGCGCGGGCGGCACCCAGCGCCTCCCCCGCATCGTCGGACCACAGAAGGCCCTTGAGTTCATGACTGCGGGCACCCATGTTCCAGCTCCGGCCTGTCTGGAAATGGGGTTGGTCGATGCGCTCGCTTCGGAAGGCGATCTGCTGGCCGACGCCGTGGCCTACGCCAATCGCCTGGTTGCCGAGGGCCAGCCGCTGAAGAAGGTGAGCGAGAACGACGAAAAGGTCACGGGCATCGATCCCCAGCTGTTCGCCGACTTCCGAGCGTCCAAGGCCGCCCGCAAGTTCCGCGGTTTCAAGGCCCCGGAAGCCATCATCAAAACGGTCGAAGCCGCCGTCTCCCTGCCATTCGACGAAGGCATGGCCGTCGAGCGCGAGCTGTTCGGGGGCCTGGTCACAAGCCCGGAGTCCGCAGCCCAACGCCACGTGTTCTTTGCCGAGCGCCAGGTCTGGAAGATTCCGGACGTTCCCAGGGACACTCCGGTCTTGCCAGTCGAGTCCATTGGCATCATCGGTGCCGGCACGATGGGTGGCGGCATCGCCATGAACTTCGTGAACGCCGGTGTC
>CAZYLX010000883.1:0-1961 GCA_964648595.1 uncultured Acidimicrobiaceae bacterium | reverse complement strand
CGAGCGATGGCGTGAGCGGCTGCCGGCTTCCAGCCGACGCTACGGCTGTGTGACCCATCGTCGATGACGGGGAGCCGCTCTATCTCGAGGAAGCCCGCGAGCTCGTTGTTGGCTCGATCCCTCCATGTGGTGCACCACCAAACCTCTGCCTTGGCGACGAGATCCCTGATGAGCGCCGGCATGTAGTCCGGCACGTGAAGCACGAAGCCGTTGGCCGGGACCTGATGGATGTGCCAGGGACGTGGTTGTCCGTAGAGCGAGCCGAGGTCGTTGATGACGCCATCGACGTCGAGTAGAACGAGCGGGCGGGTGGTTGAACCGTGGTCTTGCATTGTTCCCTCCATGGGTTGCATGGATTAGGGACGACGACGGGCTGCGCTTTTCCTCGCAGTAATACGAGATACTGGGCCGATGACTTCGGAGGTCGGGCTGAGCGGGAGCTACGGAGCCTCGCTCCGAGGGAGTTCGGCGAGCAGCTTCCCTCGAATCCTGACGAGGCGGTTGCCGATGACTTTGGCATCCATGTCGAAGTCATCGGCAACTTCCCTGGGCTTGGCGCCTTCAACCAGACATGCAATCGCCAGCTGCCGATTGACGGTGTCTTCGGGGTAGGCCCCGTAGATAAGCTCACGAATCCACTCGCGAGAGGCGACGATCGACGATGGCGTCCGACCATCTTCACCGGATGCGCTTCGGATTGCCGCCTCTAGCCCCGCAACGTGTGTGTCTGCGTCGTGGTCTACTTCAGCGGCGGGATAGGCACGGGTTCGCTTCTTTTCCCACTGCCA
Organism: uncultured Acidimicrobiaceae bacterium; assembly: GCA_964648595.1. Taxonomy (GTDB): domain Bacteria; phylum Actinomycetota; class Acidimicrobiia; order Acidimicrobiales; family SZUA-35; genus SZUA-35. The sequence goes on along the minus strand of CAZYLX010000883.1, from coordinate 1,173 downwards.
CTTGCGCATCTGATCCCTCGCTCTCCAGCGAGCTCTTTGTTGCACCCAGGCAAATGGGTTGTGGATCTCCTTGCCCTCATTGACAGCCTGGAGGTATTGCTCGATTGTATTGGAGACGATCTGGTCGGCGACGTTGGGTGCAGCGGACGGAGAGATCTCCTGGGCGACCGCCGCGCTCGCAACCCCGAGGAGGCGTCTGTATTCGTCCCTGGTCAGTTCATGGGCTGCCACGCTGCGATTGTCGCAGGTTCCGACAATAGGCGGGGAAAACGGGCGGCGGGCGACGTCCCTTGTGTAGAGACCGCCCGGAGAAAGAACTCCGGCGTCATCACAAGGAGGAAGACGTGACCAAGTCCAACACAACCCCAGTGCACATTTCGGTGCTTCTCGACCGGTCCGGTTCGATGAGTTCGATTGCCAGCGATATCGTCGGAGGATTCAACTCCTTCCTTGACGAACAGCGCAAGCAGCCGGGCGACGCCCGCCTCACGCTCGTGCAGTTCGATACGGGCGACCCGTTCGAAATCGTCATCAACGGAAAGGACCTGAACCGGGTGCCCGATATGCCGGAAGGCGCATTCGTTCCGAGAGGCGGCACGCCACTGCTCGATGCCGTTGCCCGCCTCATTGTCCAGACCGATGGGGAGATCGCTGCCCGCGCGGACCGCGGACTTCCGATCGAGGACCAACTGGTGATGATCGTCACCGATGGCTACGAGAATGCCAGCGTCGAGCAGACGAGGGCTTCTGTCGCGGCGATGATCGACGACCGTCGTGGACGGGCATGGACCTTCGCATTCCTCGGGGCGAACCAGGACGCGTTCGACGAGGCCGACTCGATCGGCATGGCCCAGGGAAGCGCCGCGAACTGGGATGCCTCGGGCAAGGGGACGGCGGCCATGTGGAACCAACTATCCACTTCCACGTCGACGATGCGCTCGAAGTCCTCCGAAGAGAGGAAATCGGGCCGAGACGAGTTCTTCGGGCCGGGATCGAGCAGCAGCGAGAGTTGACTCCCCTCTCAGGTGCATGGCCAGCGCACACCTGCAGACGAAGTGGCGTCGGCTCCGTCGGACCGTCGTTCGGCGGGGCCTCCCGTCGTCATGCGGCCTGATGCCGTCAGAGGACGTAGGTTCGTGTCGTAACGCCTACGTATGATCCGATCATGAAACG
>CAZYLX010000882.1:0-1970 GCA_964648595.1 uncultured Acidimicrobiaceae bacterium | reverse complement strand
GGTCTCGACCCTCGAGAGATGCTGCCCGTCGACGACAACACCTCCAACCTCGAAGCTGCCGCCGAGCTGGGAATGGCAACGGTGCTGGTCGGCGACGACGCCACACCTGCCATCACCGACCTCAAAGCCCACTTCGGTCAGCAGCCGTGACCACCACGACGGTTGTGCGTGCCCCACCGAGGCCAAGGCCGTGACAGCGGATCCGTCTGAGGAATCCCCGTTCGTCATCGGGGCCGCGTTGACATCATCGGAACTCGAAGGTGTGAGCGACAGCGCCGACTGGGCCCGGTGGATCAGCAGAGGCCGGGCTCCCGAATCGAACGACGGCGCCGGCTTCCGAACGAACTGGAACGACGATCTTGCCCAGCTGGCGTCGATCGGTGCGGTCGAAGTGATGTTCACACTCGAGTGGGCGCGGCTGTGGCCGACGGCGGCTGCGGCGGACGAAGCCGAGATCGAGTTCCGCCGCGACCTCTTCACCCGGGCCAGGAGCCTGGGCATGCGACCATGGGCCTGCCTCGTCGACGGAACCCTTCCTGGCTGGTTTGCCGAGGACGAACGCGGGTTCAGCGACGACAAAGCTGGAGGCCTCATCTGGCCCCGTCACGTCGATTGGGTCGGCGAGACCTTTGGCGATCTGGCCGAAGGATGGGTCCCCATCCGGGAACCTGCGCAGTGGGCCGCGTGGGGCTATCTGGTCGGGGCGACCCCACCCGGCCGTCAGCGCCGACGCGACATGCAACGAATGACTGCCGCACTCGAGCGGGCAGAACTCGATGCCGAACGACTGCTTCGCGGGTCAGCACCGATAGCGACGTACGTCACCGGCCGCACGGTCGTCGGTCAACGCGACAACGTCAAGGCCGCGCCTCATGCCGAATGGCTCAACGAGCACCTCAGCCGCCACTGGCTCGATCAATTGACGGATGGCTCAGCCCGCGAATCATTCGACCGCGTCATCGTTCAGCTCCGGCCAGGGGTTGTCGTCGATGACGAAGGAGCGTGGAGCCCCCTCAGTGGCGGAACACAAGCGGAGGCGCTGCTCGATCCGCTCGACCCCTTCGCCGCATCAGCGGGCGATCGGCAGGTCATCGCCGCCGGTGACCTTGCCGACATTCCAGATGATGGGTCGGCGCAGACGGAACATCTGACCAACGTCATCGACGGTTCGGCCGAACGGGGTGCGTCAGGGTGGTGGCAGACCAGCCCGATCGACGGCTGGCACTGGCAACACGGGTTCGATCGAACACCGGGTCTCTTTGACCACGACCGCAATCGGCGGGCGGCAGCAGACGCGTTCACCCGTAGACCAGCCTGACGTTCGCCATACCAAAGGTTTGCCACACCAAACGCAGAGCGAAACGCGGCCGACACTCTTGGAATGAGTACCCGCACCGCTCATCGGACCCTTCTTCTTCGCGCGTTTGCTGCCTTTCTGGTGGCGACGCTCGGCCTCTCCACCGTGGCGGCGAACGCCGCCATCGACGGAACGGAGGCGATCAGCACCGTGGCAGGCGTCGGTGCTCCCCCAGCGGAAGCTCCGGCAGTCGAACTCGCTGGTGTCGCAATCGAGAACGAACCAAGCCTCCCCGACGACGTCGTCGTCGACGCTGACGAGGCCGCGACCGAGGACACGATCCAGGCCGGGGCCGAGGGCGACGAACCCAGCGCCACCGAACCTGACAAGACCGACGAGGACAGCCCCGACCTCGCCGAGGGCGAGTCGCCCGATGCGAACGAGGCGGAGCCAGTCGAATCCGACACGTCCGCCACCGATCAAGGCGAGCCCGAGACGCCAGTCTCGGAGGAACCTCCGATTGGCGACGTGGGAGATGTGCCGGACCCGATCGATACCGACGAGGCCGGCATCAACCAGCCAGGCAACAACGACAAGGACGACAAAGACAAGGCCGATGATCTCGGCAACGAGGTCGTCGCGAGTGACTCCGACGCCACTGCGGACGACATCT
>CAZYLX010000881.1:0-1970 GCA_964648595.1 uncultured Acidimicrobiaceae bacterium | reverse complement strand
AAGATGAACAGAGACTTGGGCTCGACTCGTTCAAGGCGAACGGGCTCATCTGGTTCGAGTCCGCACGCTTCGGTAGTGGCTGTTCGAAGTTCGCCCAATGGTTTCGCGCCGCCGATGGCCTGGCGGGTCGGTGACGTGAGTGCGAGCGATTGGAGCCATGGCACCGCGTGTTGGAGTTGTGGCCCGAGCGTTTCGTTGGCGAGTCGAACCGCCCTGGGGATGCCGACAGCAGCAGCGGTAGAGGCGAGGAGTTCTGCCAGGTCGGTGCCAAGGCGCTGTTCAGACGCAGTCAAGTGGCCCCGTTGGAAGTTGACGAGCTCGGGTCTGCCGTTCGTGTTGATGACGAAGCTCGAGAGACTCAGTGACCCATGGGCGATTCGTGCCTGTTGCAGTTGGGCCGCCTGTTCCCATATGGCGGTGATCGTCTGATCCGGGACCTCGGGTAGCTCCGAGCAATTCGTGCCGTCGATCCAGTCGCGGACCAGAATCATGCCGTCCACACCAGCGGGCGCGACCGCCATGATGGTCGGTGTCTCCACACCGCGGTTTCGTGCTTGTTGAGAAACAAGCGCCTCGTGCTCAACGCTGCGGCGGAGACTGAGAAACGGTCGATGATCGCCCGTCTTGCGGAACCGCAGCTGTCTATAGACCCGCATGAGCAAGTCAGTGCTGCGGTCGTCGCGACTGAACGCATCCACAAAGAGCTTGTCGTCCGACGGCAGCACTGCTACCCAACCTCGCTGCACTGTGTCCTGGGAGGCATCGAGCTGACTTGCAGTGAAGCCGGCAGTTGCCAAGGCGGCGATGATCTGGGGAGCGCGAAGCGCGAGATCGTGCCGACCGAAGATCCACAGCAACACCGATCCAGCAAGGAGCCCAGCTCCGAGATCGGTGAGCAGCGCCAGTGGGGGCGCTCCGATCATGAGGATCGATCCAAGTGCATATATGGCGACCAATACACCTGCACGACGTACGATTGTTGCCGGCAGGAACGACCCGCCGATCGTGAGAGTGGCGATCGCTGCCGCCAACAACGGATCGGCGGGGTTGAGATGACCATTGGGACCAGCAACCCGGAACAGGGGTATGTCGACGTCGAACGCGACCCGAACCGATTCATCGACGAGTTCATAGACGGCCCGACCCGCGGTGATGCTGATCGCTGTGGCCAGCGCGATCCCCGCCACGAGAAGTGCGAAGCGGCGGTACCGGGTGGTCGCGAGCGACCAAACAGCAGCCGCAAGCGTTCCACTGATAACGACCGATGCGAGAAACGCCGAGGCCACATCACGGCTCCAATCAGGGAGACGGTTGACGTTTGCTGTTGTGTCCTCGGCCAGACCCAGCAACGTCGAATCGAACACGTTGGCAAGAACAGCTCCGCCCAGAATCAGGCCAATTCCGATGCCGCAGCGAATCCCGTCGACAGGAGACCGAACATGGGGAACGCGCTCTTCGGGTAGTGAGTTGCTTCGAGCGGCAAACAGGCGGATCGCGGTTGGCACTATCGGATCTTTTCGGGCGCTTCGCGATTGAGGAACACGAACCACAAGATGACGGCGAACGCGGTGCCAAGTGCCGCCCCTGCGACGATATCGAGGAAATTGTGTTCGCCGTAATACATCCGAGCGACGCCAACGACTACAGCCCAGGTGATCGGAACGAACCGCCACTTCAGCGGTAGGAAGGCGGCCAGAAGTACCGCTAGCGCAAACGCAGTTGTGCTGTGGCCTGAGGGAAAGCTCAGACCCTCAAAGGCCGGACCACGAACATTGATGTCTGGCCCGAGCGACACATAGGGGCGCTCCCGCTCGACGAGTTCCTTGACGACAGCCTTTTCGATCCCGAGCTTCATGGGCAAGATGAGCACGAATGGCACGAGGTGTTGCCAGCGTCGAGTGAAGGACACCACGATCAATCCCGCGACGACGGGCGCCATGAGCACACCTACCTGTTGCAATGCCCACATG
>CAZYLX010000880.1:0-1971 GCA_964648595.1 uncultured Acidimicrobiaceae bacterium | reverse complement strand
ATCCATCGGGGTTGGCCCGTTTGCTGGCGTCTCATTCTGCATGGCGGCGAACGTAGCCTCGACCGTTGTCCGGCGTCACGTTCGCGAGCCCGGTGCTTGGGTCGCTACCGTCCGGGTCGTGGATGATCGGCGGTTCATCGAGGTGCCAATCGAAGACGGTGAAGTCCTCGTCTGGTGCCGAGGCCCCGTCGAGAGGAACACGCACGCCGTCCTGTTCCTTCACGACCGCGCCGAAAATGCCAAGGTGTGGGACCTGGTGATGAGTCGGCTCCCGACCGGGGTTGCGCTGATTGCCCCCGACCTCCGTGGCCGCGGATCGGCTTGGAGGGCGCCCGTTTCGAGTGGTGTTCTCAGCCACATCCATGATCTCGATGCCATTCTCGACCGACTCGACATCGACCACGTTGTCGCTGTGGGTCACGGCTTTGGGGCCAGCGTGGCCGGTGAATTCGGCCGTCGTCGGGCCGAGCGCGTCGTGATGACGGTTGGGATCACCGGAGCAGCGGTGATAGACCCGTTCGATCCGGTACTCGGCATCGGCTTTGGCGGCCGACTCGAACATCAACGCTTCTGGAAGCAACACCCGATCCTTGCCAACGCTGCTGGTTCGAGCGCAGTGGAAGACTTCATCGCCCACGGCATCGCAGGTCCAGCGGATCACCATCGTTGGCGAGCAGATATCCGGTCGCTGCTGGCCGATGACGCGTCGGTCCGAGATCTCGAACCCCCGACGTTCACTCGGTCCCTCAGGGTTGGCCAGGCGAGTGACGAGCTCAGACAGGTCGAGCTCACCGCTCAGTCCATCGGGACCGTCGCCCATCTTCTGGGCGTCGACCCCTCGATTGTCCTCCTGACCGACGTCGGAGCCGATGCTGTCGTCGCTCAGATCCAGCCGTTGCTCGCACCGACCTGACGTCAGTTCTGCTGACTCACGTCGCGAGCAGCACCATCACCAGGAGCATCGCGGCAATGAAGCCGACGAAGAGCCATTCCATCCGGGAGCGAGTCAGGCGTTCGTTCCGAAGGTACGTCTCGAGAACCTCGGATCGCCCTGCCGCCTCCAAGAGCTCTTGTTCCATCTGAGACAACCGGTGCTGTCGCCCGGCGTTGGCGCGCTTCGCCAGAGCCAACTGGCTGGTCAACGCCTCTTGCTGGCTTTGCAGATCGGCGAAAGCGTGCTCGGTGTCGGTGAGCTGCTGCTCCAAGGCCGCGCGATCCACTTCGAGGATCGTCGCCGCTTCTTCTTCTGCGGTCGTTGGGTTCTTGAGCCGCCCTCGGATCTTGCGCAGATCACTGACCGAATCAGGATCAACAGGAGCGAGGATGCGTTCGATTGCGAGGAGCACCCGGTCCAGATACGCGGTGTCGTCCGGCAAGCTGAAGTGAGCCCATCGGTTGCGAGCCTCGATCAGCTGCTCGACGAGCCGCCGCAAGTCTTGGTGGAAGGTCTCGCTGAACACCGGGCCCCAGAAACGACGAAGGACGAGCAGCTGGAACAGGGGATCGGTCGCGCCGTGTTCGGCCGGTCGGCCGAGACGATTCGCTGCAGCCTCGGTCCAGGAGATCTCGTTGGCGAAATGGGCGTGCATCTCTTTGTCGATGAATGGACCCATACCGACCGCGAAGATTTCGAAGGCCTCGGCCAATTGGCCGTGCCTGCTCACTCGAAGGTCGGGTTGGGAGGAGCTCATCGAACGTTGTGTCGGTCACTTTCTGGAGAACGCGCCGACCTGTCGGTATCGGCACTAACCCTGTCGGTATCGGCAGTGGCAGTGGTTGTCTGAGCAAGTTCCTGCAAGTTCTGCCGTATGGCGCCGAACCTGTGTGGATTGGGCAACAAACACTCAAGTTTGGGCTTCTCGAGCCGTTTCCAGAACGGTGAAGAAGACCAGACTCGCGCTCCATCCGGGGCAGGTGCTCCTCGCGGGGCTCCTTGGTGCGATCCTGTGGACGGCCGCGCTGTCGACACTG
>CAZYLX010000879.1:0-1973 GCA_964648595.1 uncultured Acidimicrobiaceae bacterium | reverse complement strand
GGACCCAGAGCCCAATCGCTTCAGCTGGGCCCCAGGAGCGGCGCCCGACGTCGCCACCGGTGACTCGTGCGTTGCGGGGCGTGCCAGCTGTCACCCGATGACCCTACCCACCTGACCTCGGGAAGGAGGTCGCTACGACCTAGTATCGGACCCATGTCTGACAAGGGACCTACCCCTCCACCGCCTCCTCCCGGGCGCAATCCCCGTCTTCCGAACAAATCAGAAGGTGGGGGCTGGCCGAAGTGGTCTGCCTGGGTCGTCGTCGCTGTCCTGGCAACACTGCTGATCGTCACAATGGCCGCTCCATCCGACGACTCGTCGAAGATCTCCTACGACGAATTCCTCACCCGCGTCCAGGCCGGCGAGATCGAGACCGTCGAGTACGACAATGCAACGGCCCGTATCGAGGCAACAACGGTCGAAGGCCAAGAGCTGACTACGACCGGCCTGGCCGAATGGCCCCAGGATGATCTGGACCTGTTGCGCCAGAATGACGTTGAGTTCTCCCCCGTCACGAAAACCGGCAATTTCTTCCTCAACATGATTCCCCTGCTACTGCCGTTCATCCTGATCATCGGCTTCCTGTACTGGCTGGCCCGTCGCCAACAGAGCCAGATGGGCGGAATCATGTCGATCGGCCGATCAAAGGCCAAGACCTACTCGAGCGAACGTCCCGGTACTACGTTCGCCGACGTTGCCGGCTACGCCGGCGTGAAGAAGGAAGTCACCGAGGTCGTCGAATTCCTGAGCGACCCATCGAAGTTCGGTGACGTCGGTGCCCGCATTCCAAAGGGCGTGCTGCTGGTCGGCCCTCCCGGCACCGGCAAGACCCTCATCGCCCGTGCTGTTGCCGGCGAGGCCGGAGTGCCGTTCCTGTCGGTGACCGGCTCGGACTTCATGGAGATGTTCGTCGGCGTTGGCGCCAGCCGAGTGCGTGACCTCTTCTCCGAGGCCCGAAAGATGGGCAAGGCCATCATCTTCGTCGATGAGATCGATTCCATCGGCCGCAAGCGAGGTGCCGGCATGGGCGGCGGTCACGATGAGCGCGAGCAGACGCTCAACCAAATGCTCGCCGAGATGGACGGCTTCGAGGCGACAGAAGGCATCGTGATGATGGCGGCCACGAACCGGCCAGACATCCTCGACCCGGCGCTCCTTCGTCCTGGTCGTTTCGATCGCCAGGTGGTTGTTTCCCTGCCTGAGCTCGAGGACCGCAAGGAGATCCTGCAGGTCCACATCAAGCACAAGCGCATGGCCGACGACGTCGACGTCAGCGTGATTGCCCGCGGCACCCCCGGAATGAGTGGTGCCGATCTCGCGAACCTGGTGAATGAGGCAGCACTTTTCGCTGTCCGTCGTGGCGCCGAGAAGGTCTTCGCTGCAGACTTCGACGCTGCCCGCGATCGCGTGTTGCTCGGCATCGAGCGCGAATCAATGGTCCGCAATCAGGCCGACCTCGAGCGAACCGCCTACCACGAAGCCGGGCACGCTCTTTGTGCTGCGCTCCAGGAGGGGCACGATCCCGTCCACAAGGTGACGATCATCCCGACCGGCATGGCCCTGGGTGTCACGATGACCCTGCCCACCGAGGATCGCTACAAGATCGAGCAGAGTGAAGCGGAGGCTCGGATCATCATGGCGCTCGGTGGACGCAACGCCGAAGCGCTGGTGTTCGGTGAAGTCACTTCCGGCGCCGCTGACGATCTTCGTCAGGCCACGCAGATGGCTCGCCGCATGGTCACCGAGTGGGGCATGTCCGAAGCCATCGGCCCGATGTCGCTGTCGGACAACCAGCCCGTGTTCCTCGGTGAGGACATGATGCATTCCAAGTCCTTCTCCGACGAGACGGCCAAGCTCATCGACGACGAGACTCGCCGTATCCTCAACGACATGGAAGGCCGCTGCCGCAAGCTCCTCACCGTGAACCGGTGTTGCTCAACATAAAAAAAGATATTTTCTTCATGGCCATGCGC
>CAZYLX010000878.1:0-1974 GCA_964648595.1 uncultured Acidimicrobiaceae bacterium | reverse complement strand
CCTCCCCGCCCGACCCACCCGGACACGCTCATCCAGTCCATCTCCTCGACCTCGCCCCGGGCCAGCCCGCGGAACCCGCGTTTGACGCCCAGCACCGTGTGTCCGAGGTCCATCCCGGCCCGAACCGCAACCCTGACCGCGGTGTTCATGCCTGGCGCTGGGCCGCCGCCGTGCAACACAGCGAGCCGAAGCCTTCGCTGGCCGGGTGCTGGCGCATGAGGTTGGGCCCGCACCATCGTGCGCATCATCCGGAACGAATCGCGGAAGCTACCGCCGCGCATCTCCATCGCCGCCTCGTAGTCGTGCCCGGCGATGACATCGGCGACGGACTTCGTTTTCGCAACGCTCTCCATCAGCGGCGAGTTGACGATGTGGTGGCCCCTGATCCCGACCAGTTGCGGCTCGGCGTCGGGCGACATGGCAATGTGCTGGGCCGCGGCATAGCCGAGCACGGTGCTGAGGTACCGGTCGAACGCACTCGGCGCACCGCCTCGTTGCACATGGCCCAAGCTCGTGACACGAGTGTCCTCTCCGCTGAGGTCCTCGAGGACCTTCTTGACCTGCTCGGCAGTGATCGGGTTGCCGTGCATGTCCTGAGCGCCCTCGGCGACGATGACGATGTTTGAGCGGCGCCCGATCGCCCGCCCGGCCTCCAACGCGCGGCACATCGACTCCGCCCACTCGTCGGTATCGGGCGGATTCTCCGGGATCAGCACGAAGTTGGCTCCCGTAGCGAGGGCGCTCATCAGGGCGAGGTAGCCACAGTTGCGTCCCATCACCTCGATGACGAAGGACCGTTGGTGGCTGGATGCAGTGCTCTGGATCGCATCGATCGCTTCGGTAATGCGGTGGAGCGCAGTGTCGGCGCCGATCGTCATGTCGGTGCCGAACATGTCATTGTCGATCGAGCCGACCATGCCGATCAGCGTCAGGCGGTGGTGGACGTCGGCCTGGGCCCGTTCGATCTCACCCCGCTCAACCAACTCGTCGAGCAGTTCCGCCCATTCCTCGCGGAAGAGGTCCGCGCCGGTGAGACTGCCGTCACCGCCGATGACCACCAGCGCGTCGATGCCGTGCTCGACCAGATTTCGCGCTGCCTGACGCCGACCGTCGCGAGTTCGGAACTCCTCGCAACGAGCGGTGCCGAGCACGGTCCCCCCGCGGTACAGGATGCCGCCGACGTCGGCCGACGTCGCCGGTCGGATCAGGTCACCACCCTCCACGAGCCCGCGCAGACCTTCGAAGACCACGAACACGTCGATCCCCAAGTCCAACCCGGTTCGGACCACTGCACGAATGGCCGGATTCATCCCGGCGGCATCCCCACCGCTCGTCAACACGGCCAACTTCACCGGACGTTGTGATGTGCTCAGCATTCTCGGTTCCTCATCATGTTCGCACCTCGATGACGGCCATTCGCCCGTTTGTGGACCCACATCTGTGGGCTGGCGTATCCATCCGGGCGACCGTAGGTCAATCGATGCAGAATCGGCGCAACGACGTCAGGAGTTCATCGGTAAGACACAGCAGAACAAGCGGAGGCGACGTCGGTTGGACCCGTCCACCGGGTTCAGCGATCAAGACGCTGATCGACCCTGCAGCCGGGTCAAGGTTTGCAGGACGGGTCGACGGCAGTCCGATCAAACGGTCCGGGATGGCGGTTCGTGGGATCATGACGGCGTGGGAGTCGTCATGGGTGCCTTCGTCATAGGTGTGGTGTCGGCGGCGCCGCTCGGCCTCGGAGCGCTGACCGCCCGATTCTGGAAACCGACGAACTTCGTGCTCGGGCTTCTGACCGCGTTCGGGGCTGGTGCGCTGCTGTCGGCGGTGACGATCGACATCGTCGCCCCGTCGGTCGAGTTGGGCGAGTTCGAATGGCTGGCGCTCGGTGCCGTCGTCGGTGGATTGGTGTTCGAGGGCTTGAACCGAGCGATCAACGCCCGAGGCGGGTTCCTGCGAAAGGCCTCGACGTCG
>CAZYLX010000877.1:0-1976 GCA_964648595.1 uncultured Acidimicrobiaceae bacterium | reverse complement strand
GACGGCCCTCGGCGACCGCACGAACCTCGTCTTCCAGAACACACAGGTCACTCGTGGTTCGGCTGAGGTCGCCGTGTTCGCCACTGGCGAATCCACCCAGATGGGCCGGATCGCCGACATGGTCAAGGAGACGAAACGCACGAAGTCGCCACTTCAGCGCGAACTGGACGACCTCACCAAGCTCTTCGGATTCCTGGCCTGGGCCGCCGTTGCCGTCATCGCCATTTTCGGGATCGCCCGAGGCCAGGACGGCGAGACGCTGGTCCTGCTCTGCGTGTCAACAGCGATCTCCGCCATCCCAACGGGGCTCCCGACGTTCGTCCAGCTCATGTTGTCCTCGGGCGCACAGCGACTCGCCGACTCGAAGGCGGTCGTCAAGTCGCTCACCGACGTCGAGACACTCGGTGGCACCACGGTCATCAACAGCGACAAGACCGGAACGTTGACGATGAACGCCATGACGGCGACGACGATGCTCACCGGCGGCACGTGGTACAAGATCGAGGGAGGCGGGTACAAGACGACGGGGACCATCCTGGGCCCAGGCGGTTCAGGAACTCCTGACTTCACACGCATGGGCCTGGGGCTCGCCTTGTGCAGTGACGCCACCGTGGCCGACGACGAGACGATCATCGGTGATCCGACGGAGGCGGCGCTCGTCGTACTCGCGGCCAAGGCCGGTGTGGACGCCGAGGAGACGCGGCGCGCTCTTCCCCGGCGGGCGACGGTGCCGTTCGACTCCGAGTACAAGTTCATGGCGACGTTCCACGACCGACCAGACTGGATCGGCGGTGAATACCTCCACGAGCCTCATTTCGCCAGCATCAAAGGCGCACCCGATGTCGTGATCGATCTCTGCACGAGCGCGATCTGGCACGACGAGCAAGTGCCGATGGAACAGGTGCGGGACGAGTTGCTGGATGCGAATCGGCAACTGTCCGAGCGCGGTCTCCGTGTGCTGGCATTCGCGGCGCGCGATCTTCCTTCCGACGTCATGACAGCGGCTATCGACGACCCGATGGGAGAAGTCCACGACCTCACGCTGGTGTCGCTGGTCGGCATCATCGATCCGTTGCGTCCGACGGCCGCAGAGGCGGTGCGCATCGCCGCGGGTGCTGGGATCGACGTCCGTATGATCACCGGCGATCACACGGTCACCGCCCGGGCCATCGCCGACGAGCTCGGGCTCGGTCGGGGTGTCATCACCGGAACTGACCTCTCGCATCTCAGCGACGATGAAGTGATCGCGCGACTCCCCGAACTCCACGTCTTCGGACGGGTCGCCCCCGAGGACAAGGTGCGCCTCGCCCGGCTGATGCAGGAGTCTGGCGAAGTCGTCGCAATGACCGGCGACGCAGTGAACGACGCCGCGGCGTTGAAGCAGGCCGACATCGGCGTGGCAATGGGCAGCGGCTCAGAGGTCACCAAGCAGGCCGGCAAGCTGATCCTCACCGACGACAACTTCTCCACCCTGGTCCACGCCGTCGATCTCGGCCGCGACATCTACCGCCGGATCTCGACCTACGTGAAACTGCAGCTGACGATCCTGTCGTCGGTGCTGTTGCTCATGTTGTTGGCGACGATCCTCAACATCAACGAGGGCGTGGCGCTGTTCCCCATGCAGTTGCTGTTCACCAAGTTCTTCGTCGTAGCAACCATCGTCGTCGGGCTCATCGTTGATGTCCCCGATCCCGACGTCATGCAACGGCCACCGCGGACACCCGGTTCCAAGATCGCCACCGGCGCACAGGCCATCCGCTGGTTCATCAGCGGTCTCATCATCTCCGGCTCGGCACTTGCCCTGCTCTCGTGGGGGCCCGACGAGCCCAGCACGGAGGACCCCTCGGTGTCGATGACGATGGCTTTCGCCGTCGTCGCCATGAGCGCCGTCAACATGGGTCTCGTCATGCGGCGGGAACGCGAGGCTCCGTGGTCCTCACCGGTCTTCCCGTTCCTCGGCTGGGTCATGCTCGGGT